>DASTZM010000380.1:0-5332 GCA_035764305.1 Chloroflexota bacterium
CGAGTCCAGGTCGAGCGTGATGTCCCCCGCCTCCACCTGCGCCGCCGGGGCGCGGTACTTGTCCGACCGGCTGCGCCGCAGCAGCGCCCGCATGCGGGCGGTGAGCTGCTTGGTGCTGAACGGCTTGACGACGTAGTCGTCCGCCCCCATGTCTAACCCCTTCACCACGTCCGCCTCCTTGTCGCGCCCCGTAAGCATGATCGTCGGCACGTTCGAGCGGTACTCGTGACGGATTCGGCGGCACACCTCGAAGCCGTCCATGCGCGGCAGGTTCCCGTCGAGCATCACCAGGTCGGGCTGCTCGCGCTCGAACCGATCGAGCGCCTGCTGTCCGTCGGCGGCCCCCAGGACCGTATAGCCCTCGCGCCGCAGCGCGTAGGTCAGCAGGTCCAGCAGCTCCTCGTCGTCCTCGACCACAAGCACTTTCACTTCGTCACCAATCCCCTTGCATTACGCAGCGCTGAACACCGGCGCCAGGCGCCGGACGTACCCCGCCTCGGGCAGGAGCCCGTCCCTGACACGGTTGTTCCGCACCGGCGGAAATCCCGCGGCCTCCCGCAGCTCATGCGGGTCGATCCCCCGCAGCGCATCCACCACCTCCGGGGCGAACTGCACGCCCCGGCAGCGCTGGATCTCCGCCAGCGCCGCGTCCCAGTGCAGCGCGCTTCGGTAGGGGCGGTCCGCCGTCATCGCGTCGAGCGCGTCCGCGACGGCGAAGATCCGCGCCCCCAGAGGGATGGCGTCCCCCTTCAGCCCGCTCGGATACCCCGATCCGTCGTATGCCTCATGGTGGTGCAGCACCACGTCCGCGGCGGCGGGACCGAGATTGGGGATGTGCGTGATCATCGCGTACCCGATCGAGGGATGGCGCCGCATCGCCGCCTGTTCGTCCTCTGTGAGCGGCCCCGGCTTGAGCAGGATGGCGTCCGGCACGCCGATCTTGCCGATGTCGTGCAGCAGCGCGCCGTGCCCGATCCGCTCTACCTCCGCCTCGGACAGGCCCAGCGCGCGCGCCAGGACCTCGGCGTAGCGGCGCACCCGCTGGGAGTGCTCTTCGGTCTCCTCGTCCCGCGTGTCTAGCGCCCGCGTCAGCGCCTGCAGCGTCGCCTCAAAGGAGTCGCTGAGGCGTGCATTGAAGCGCTGGAGATCCTCGTACCGCGCTCTCGTGCTGTCCATGTGCCGTTTCATCGCCGCCTGCATCATCGCCACCGGCGCCATCGCCGCCAGCACACCCGCCCACCCAAACGCGGCCGACACCGCCGACACCACCAGCGCCAGCCCCCCGAAGACGGCATAGTAGGGAGCCAGCCACGCATACTGCCTCCACCACAGCCGCCACGGCGCCACCCCCTCCGAAACCCCACGCACGACGCACAGACTCGCGTGGTTCAGCGCGTAGTACACCAGCCCTGCCAGCGCCGCGGTGGGCAGCATGCTGCTGAACGGCATGTCCAGTACCGAGCGTGGAGAAAGGGCGTGGAACGTCCACGCCGCCCCTTCGGCGGCCAGCAGCGCGCTCGCGAAGTTGAACACCATCCGGTAGAGCGGGCTGCGGGACCGCATCTTCGCCCACACCGCAAACGACGCCGCCGTCACCAGCCCCCCCAGCGCGCCGTACAGGAACGTCGCGGCTGTGATCATCACGACCGTCACGGAGATCTTTCCCCGCCTGTCGCCCGTGTCAATCGCCACCTGCTGCGCCAGCACCGTGAGCGCGGCGAAGATGCCCAGCCCCGGCAGCGAGATGGTCGTCCGTGACGCCATCATGCTCTGCAGCGGTCCTGCCCACTCTGCCAGCAGGCCGAGCAGCGCCACCGCGCAGAGGCACGCGACGAACGCCATGACACCAGCCCCCTCTCGGGGCGGCGTCACGCATTCCACCTGCCCGCTGGGGCGCTTCACGCCCTCGTCGGGCCCGGCGGTCGCCGCCTGAGCTGCCGCCGTGACGGCCGGCCTGTCCTCTTCTGTCATCGACGTGCGCGTCGCCCGATCGAGGAACTCCCAGCGCGGTCGACCCGCGCCCTTGCCCTCCGAGTCGCCGTTGGGCGGACCCGCCGGCATCAGATGCTCGCGCGCCCACTCGCCCGCCAGCTCGCGGCTCCCTCGTCCGGCCACGACCACACGGTTGCGACCGTCGCGTTTCGCCTGGTAGACCGCCAGGTCGGCCTCCCGTGTCAGCGCCTCCAGCGTGCGGCCGCATTCGGGCAGCGCGGCCACGCCAATGCTGATCGTCGCGCCGATCGTCCGACCGGGCGCTATCTCGTACCGGCTCGCCTCCACTTCGCTGCGCAGCCGCTCGGCGATAGCGTGCGCCGCCTCCTTGTCGGCCTGACGCAGGAGGACCACAAACTCCTCGCCGCCAAACCGCCCCACCACGTCGCCCTGACGCGCTGCGCGCCTGAGAGTGTCCGCCACGCCACTGAGCACGATGTCGCCCGCCTGATGCCCGTGCGTGTTGTTGATGTTGCGCAGGTAGTCCAGGTCCGCCATCAGCAGACTGAGCGGCTGCCCTGAGCGCTGCGCCTGGTCCAGGTGCCGCACGAAGGCGGCATTGAAATGGCGCATGTTGGACAGACCCGTCTTCGGGTCGGTCGCCGCCTCCTCCCTCAGATTGGGGACATGCAGCGCCTGGAAGATCAGCGCCATCGGGAGCCCCGCGGCGATACCGTAGATCGGGTCCACGACCCAGGCGGTGGCGAACCCCCAGCCCGCGCACAGCAGCGCCAGCTCCACAAACAGCTTGCCCGGTGCGAACAGCCCGCTATCCCGCAGGGATGTCCCACGCGCCAGCTTCAGCGCACCCGCCAGCAGCAGCGTCTGAACTCCCAGCACCAGCGGTGCGCTGACCAGGATGGCCGACGCCGGCAGCGGCAGCGTCGCGCGCTCGAGCCGGAAGTGCTGGGTCATCGCCTCGAGCACGATCTTGCCCGCGGTGACCGCGATCAGCCACGAGGAGATGTTGAACGTCTGGATGAACCACTTGCGCCGGTAGACAATCCACTCCGGCACGAACGCCACCACGATCACCACGATGAGCAGCGATCGCGGCACCAGCAGGAACGCCGCGAAGAGCGCCGCCGGCGTCAGGTGGTCAGAGCGGTGGCTGCGGGCACGCTTCACCAGGAACAGCTGCGCCGCCGCCGCGACCGTCGCCAGCCCAACCGTGAGGAGCATCTCCTCCGTCACGAACGCTGCCCTGTAGGTTGCCACCAGCCAGACCGCGCAGGCCGTGGCCGCCCCGTAGCACGCAAGAAGGTACGACTGTGCCGTCCACTGAAGCGCGCGCATCACTGCTTTCCTTTGGTGAGTCGTTCGTCTGCTGCTTCGCTCGTTAATCCACAGCCCCGGACTGGAAGGAGCCGTTCGTCGACCAGCTGCTCGTCGACCACGAAGACGTGCTCCAGGAGGAGGTGCTCCAGCTGCTGGTCGACCACGAAGACGTGCTCCAGCTGCTCGTGGACCACGTGCTGGTGCTGGAGCTCGTACTCGTGGTCGACTCGGTGTAGACCGTCTCGCCGTTGGGGCCAACCAGCTGCAGGCTAATCGGCTGGCCCTGGTTGGCCGACTCCACCGTGCCCGTGTACTGCACGACCTTCTGCGCGTCCACCTCGCCGGCGCCCTGCGCCGCGGCCGGGACGTTGGCCAGCGGAGTAGCCGTGTTTTGCAGCACCCACTTCAACTGGTCGTTGGTCCACTCCGGGTGCGCCTCGAAGGCCAGCGCCGCCAGGCCCGCCACGACCGGCGCGGCCATGCTGGTGCCACTCAGGCGGATGTAGCTGTTGTCGACCACGCGGTCCGGATAGTTCTTCGCCAGCGTGGCTTGCGGCCCCGCCAGCGTCGAGACGATGTACCGCCCGGGCGCCACGACGTCCGGCCTGGCGTAGCCGTCCTGCGTCGTGCCGTAGCTCGACCACGGCGCGACGCCGTCATCCACCTTCGACGCCGTCCCCATCGGGTCGCCAGCACCGACCGCGACGACGAAGGGGTCGTTCGCCGGCGGGTAATTCGCCGTGTTGGGGCCAAGGTTGCCCGACGAGACCACGACAAAGACGCCGCTGAACCACGCCTTCTCCACCGCCGCGGCCAGCGGGCTGGTCCGGTAGCTCTCCGCCACGCTCGAGATGAGCGAGAGGTTCATGACGCGGATGTTGTAGAGCTGCCGGTTCGCGATCACCCAGTCGATCGCGTTCACCACGTCCGAGACGTAGCTCATGCCCTGATCGTCGGAGACGCGGACGTCGATCAGGTTGGCGCGCGGCGCGATGCCGACGTACTTGCCGTAGCCGGCGCTGTTGGTCGCGAAGTTCGAGTCACCTCCCACGATGCCCGCGACGTGCGTGCCGTGACCGTGCCCGTCCTTCCAGCCTCTGACGCTCGAGTTGAACAGCACGCTGGCCACGATCCGGCTCTTGCCATCGGGGCCGCTGAAGTCCAGGCTCGAGTTGATCCCCGTGTCCAGGATCGCCACACCCACGCCCTTGCCCGTGACGTTGCTGGTGCTCGCGGTCGACCACAGGGCGGTGGCACTCACCGCGCCGTCGTAGACGTTGACCAGGCGCGACGTGTCGACCGTGCCGCTCGCCACCATCGGCGCGTCCACCGTGACCCACCGCACCGCCGGATTCCTGCCCAGCGCCTCGACCGCCCGGCCGTTGAGCTGGACCACGAAGCCGCCGTGGGGACCCGTCTTCACCTCCGTCAGCTTCTTGCCGCCCAGGCGGGCCGCGGCCTGGTCGGCCGCCTGGCCCGCGACGCCGCGCTGCACCAGCAGCCGGTAGCTCCGGTCGGGCTGCCCCGCCGCCTCTTTCAAGAGCGGCGTCAGCACGCGGGGCTCGCCCGCCGCCTCCACCCCACCCACCGTCATCGCCGTAGCCCATGACGCCAGCATGACGACCGCCGCCATCGTGATGCCGGCGGTGAGGCGACGCCAGCGTGCCCGCCCTGCACACAGTTCTCGGGATCCGCGCAGCATCGTTTCTTTCCTTTCCATCAACATGCCTCTCACGCCGCCTCGCACCACGCCGCCCCCGGCGCGCCGTCGGAGAGCGCGGCGAGTCCAGGGGCGGGGAGTCGCTCCGCCGATGAAGCAAGTGGCAGCTCGAACCAGAAACACGCGCCACCTCCCTCGCGATTCCGCGCCCCGATCCGCCCCCCGTGCGCCGTCACCAGCTCCCGTGCGATTGCCAGCCCCAGGCCGACCCCGTCCGGCGCCGCTTTCTCATCGCTTTCCGCCTTGGCCCCGCTCGCCAGCGGCGCCTGGGCGCGGTGGAACGGCTCGAACAGCCGCGAAGCGTCGCCCGGCGGCAGCCCCGGGCCACGATCGCCCACCGAG
>DASTZM010000381.1:0-12514 GCA_035764305.1 Chloroflexota bacterium
GAGGGCAACACGCCGCTGCTGGAGGCGCCGAAGGCGGCGCAGTACGCGGGCGTGCGCCGGCTGCGGTTCAAGCACCTGGGCTTCAACCCGACCGGCTCCTTCAAGGACTACGGCATGGTCGCCGGTGTGACTCAGGCGCGGTTGCTGGGAATGCGCGCCGTGGCGTGCGCCAGCACCGGCAACACCAGCGCCTCCATGGCAGCCTACGCCGCACGCGCCGGCATGGCCGCCATCGTGCTCGTGCCGGAGGCGGGCGTGAGCTTCGCCAAGCTCTCGCAGTCCATCGACTACGGCGCGCTTACGCTCCAGGTGCGCGGCGACTTCGACGAGGCGCAGACGCTTCTCCAGCAGATCGCGCCGGAGCTCGGCATCTACATCCTCAACTCGATCAATCCGTTCCGGCTGGAAGGGCAGAAGAGCGTGATGATCGAGCTGCTCGAGCAGCTCGAGTGGAACGCGCCCGACCGGATCGTCGTGCCGGGCGGCAACCTGGGGAACAGTAGCTCGTACGGCAAGGCGCTGCGCGAGCTGGACGATCTCGGGCTGCTCTCCAAGCGCCCGCGCATCACCATCGTGCAGGCCCGCGGCGCGGCGCCGCTCTACGACGCGTTCAGCGGCGGCCATCCGGAGAAGCTAGTCCGTGTCCACGCGCGCACACTCGCCACGGCCATCAAGATCGGCTCCCCCGTCTCCTGGAAGAAAGCGCGCCGCGCCGTGCACTGGTCCGATGGGTGGGTCACGAGCGTCGACGAGCAGGACATCGCCGACGCCAAGGCGATCATCGGCGCTGACGGAATCGGGTGCGAGCCGGCGTCGGCGACCACGCTCGGCGCGATGCGCCGCCTGGCGCAGGAGGGGACCGACGAGCGGATCGACCCCGACGAGGACGTCGTGGCCATCCTGACCGGCAACGTCCTGAAGGACCCGGACTACACCATCCGCTACCACTCCGGCGAGCTGTACGAGGAGTTCACCACCGAGACCGTCATCGCCAACAAGGCCAACCGGCTGACGTCGAACTACGCCAACCCGCCCATGGTGGTCGACGCGACGCTCGACGCACTGCGCCGTGCGATCGAGCCCCGTCTACGGCTGAGTTGAGACGTCGTCCCGCCAGGGGACGAGGAGCCGTTCGGCGACCACGACCACCAGGAATCCGAGCAGCGCAACCGCCGTCGAGACCGCGATCGTCGCCCACAGTCGGGCGATCCTGAACTCGAACGTCGACGCCACGACCAGGTAGCCTAGCCCGCGGTCGGACCCGATCCACTCCGCCACGACCGCACCGAGCACCGCGCTGGTGGCGGAGATCTTCAGCGACGCGAAAAGGTAGGGCAGGCTGGCCGGCAGGCGCACCTTCACGAGGACCTGCCACCACGTGGCCGAGTACGTGCGCAGCAGGTCGAGCGCCCGGCGATCGAGCGCGCTGAGCCCGCGGACCATGTTGACCAGCGTCGGAAAGAAAGAGATCAGCGCCGCGATGGCGATCTTCGGCGCGTAGCCATTCCCCAGCCAGACCACAAGCAGCGGCGTAATCGCGACGAGCGGGATAGTGCGCAGCGCGATGGCGACCGGAAAGAGCGTGCGCTCCAGCGGTGGCGAGTGCACGAAGGCGACCGCGAGCGCGATGGCGACGCCGTTTCCGATGGCGAACCCCCCGGCCGCCTCGATCGCCGTCGGCCGGGCGTGGCGGAGCAGGAGCGGCCAGTCGCGCCCCAGCTGTCGCCAGATGTCGGTCGGGGCGGGCAGGATATAGAGCGGCACCTTCAGCGCGCGCACCGCCGCCTCCCACGCCAGCAGCAGCACGGTCACACCGGCCAGCGCGAGCAGCCAAGGCAGCCCCGGGCGCCAGCGTCTCATGCCTCGCTCGCCCGTTCCAGCGCGACGCGCGCGCGGCTGGTCAGCTCAAACGCGGCCTGCGTGCGCTTGACCTCCAGACCGCGCGGTCGGGGCAGGTCGATGTGCAGCTCGGCGCTGATTCGGCCCGGGCGGCGCGAGAGGACGACGATCCGGTCGCTCAGGTAGACCGCCTCCTCGATGCTGTGCGTCACGAACAGAATCGCCGCGCGCGTGCGCTCCCAGATACGCAACAGCTCGACGTTGAGACGGTCGCGCGTGATCTCGTCCACCGCGGCGAATGGCTCGTCCATCAACAGCAGCGACGGCTCGAGCGTGAGTGCCCGCGCGATGGCGGTCCGCTGGCGCATCCCGCCCGAAAGCTGCGCAGGACGCGCGCGCTCAAATCCCGCGAGACCCACCAGCTCAATCGTTTCGGCGGCGCGCGTGCGCCGCACGGCGCGCGGGCGGCCGGCCAGCTCCAGCGGCAGTTCGACGTTCTGCTGGACCGTCCGCCAGGGAAGCAGCGCGGGGTCCTGAAAGACCATCGAGAAGCGGCGCGCTCGACGCGCCGCCGTGGGGGTATCCCCCAGCACGCGCACCGTCCCACTGGTGGGGGACAGGACATCCGCGGCCAATCGCAGCAGCGTGCTCTTGCCGCACCCGGACGGCCCGATCAGCGAGACGAACTCCCCCGGCGCGACGGCGAGCGAAACGTCATGTAGCGCCTCGACCGTCCCGGCCCCGCTCCGGAACGTGACGCCGCAGGAAGCGAACTCGACCGCGGGGGGCGTCAACCCCCGATTTTGCCCACGCGATTCACGATGTCCAGCGACATCACGTCGTCGACGTTAACCGGCTTCTCGAGCTGCTTGGTCTTGTTCAGCAGCAGGTCGTGCCCCGTCTGCCAGACCGACCTCTCCATCTGGAACAGACCCTTCTGCTTGGTGAAGTCCGTGCTGATCAGCGGCGTCTCGCGCTTCAGCTCAAGCGTCTGATTCACCAGGTCCAGCCCCTCGCCGTACTTGTCCACGACGAGCTTGGCCACTTCGTCCGGATTCTTGAGAGCGTAGTCCCACCCCCGTGCGGAGGCCCGCAGCCACGCGGCGAGCAGGTCCTTCTTGGCGTTGAAGGTCTCGTCTGTAACGAACGGCGTGTTCCAGTAGAACCCGAACCCCAGGTCCGAATACGGTGCGTATCCCACTTTGTGCCCCTGCTGCTCGAGCAGGATCACCTGGTTCGTCACCAGACCGGTGAGCACGTCGACCTGTCCCGTGAGGATCGGCGCCAGGTCAAACCCGATGGGGATCATCGTGACGTCGTCCACGTTCAAGCCGTTGAGCGTGAGCATCGCCTCAGTTGACGCGCGTGCCGTCTGCTGGTGACCGATCTTCTTGCCCTTGAAGTCTTTGATTCCCTTGATGCCGGACGATTCCATCCAGACGAAGGCGCCCGGCCCTTTCTGGAACAGCGCGCCGAACGCCTTCACCGGAATGCCGGCGGCCCGCGCGATCATCAGCGATGCGCCACCCGAGAGACCAACCAGGTCGGTCTTGCCCGCTACCGCCTGCACCTCGGTGAGGTTCTGAGCGGACCCGTTGATCGTGAGATTGATCGCTTCGTCCTTGTAGTAGCCCTTCTCCTGGGCGACGAAGAACCCGGCGAACTCCGTGTTCTTGATCCACGAGAGGCGCAGGCTGAAGCTCTCCGTCGGACGCGTCGTCGGCGCGCTCGTCGCCGCCGCCGTGGTCGACACCGCGGTCGATTGCCGTGCGTCGCCGCACGCCGCCGTGCCAAGGCCGGCGAGCGCGCCGAACGCCACCGTGCGGCGCCGTGCGCGGGGCAGAGTCAGGGTCAGTCTGCTTGCGTCTCCAAACATCAAATCTCTCCTTCGTTGAGACCCACGCCGCGCAGCAACAGCGCGCGCAGCGTCGGGATCGCGTCTTGCAGCTGCGCCGGGCGCCCCGTGTGCAGCCAGCGGATGACCACCTCGTTGAGCGCCCCCATCCAGACCGTCGCCGCCAGCTGCGCGTCCAGCGGCGGGATGCGCCCCGCGTCCGCCGCGTCCTGCAGATGGCGCGCTATCAGGGCGATGAATCGCTCGTGCACCGCCATAAGGTGCTCGTCCATCGCGTGGCCGAGCCCGGCGGCCTCGACCAGCAGCAGGCGCGCCAGCCGCTTGCGCTGCGAGAACGCGCCCACCGCTGCCTGCAATGCCGCGTCCAGTCGCCGTACCGGGTCAGGCTCCCCGGCGACCGCTTGCTCGACGCGCGCGAACAGGCGTCCCGTCAGATGGTCGAGCAGCGCGGTGAAAATACCGCGCTTGTTCGGGAAGTGAAAATAGAAGGAGCCCTTCGAGGTGTCGGAGGCGCGGACGATGTCGTCCACCGCCGCGCCGTAGTAGCCCTTGTCGGCAAACACGTCCGCCGCGGCGTCCAGAATCCGCTCGCGTGTCTGGTCGGCGACGCCTGTGCCGGGGGGCCGCCCGGGACGCTTGACGGACATGGAAATCGACGCGCGGGTCTATTTTCCAGTTCCTTGACGATGCGCGCAATGCTCCGTAGACTTAACCGGGAGCAAGAAAGCTGATCGCTTTACTCAACAATCGAGGGCGGCTGGCGCTGATCCTCGGCGCGCTCTCCGCTGCCGCCTTCTATGCGCTCGTTTCGCCCCTGCGCGAGGCCGTCAACGCCGGCGTCGCTGCGCTCGACCCGCGCGATCTGAACAAGCTGCGCGACCTGCTGCTCTCGTTCGGGCCCTGGGCGCCCGCCGTCTCCTTCCTTCTGATGGTGCTCCAGTCGGTGGCAGCGCCACTACCGGCGTTCGTCATCACCATCGTCAATGGCCTGCTCTTCGGCGCGCTGTGGGGCGGGCTCCTCTCCTGGAGCAGCGCCATGGTCGGGGCGGCGCTGTGCTACGCCATCGCGCGCGCACTCGGCCGGCCGGTCGTCGAGCGACTGGTCGGAGCGCGGCCGCTCGCGAAGAGCGACGCCATCTTCGAGCGCTACGGCACTCACGCCGTGCTCATCGCCCGGCTGATCCCGCTCATTTCGTTTGACGTCGTCAGCTACGCCGCCGGGCTGACGTCAATCGGCTTTCTTCCTTTCCTGGTAGCGACCGGCATCGGCCAGCTGCCCGCGACGGTCGTCTACTCGCTGCTCGGCCAGAACATCGGCGCTGGGCCGCGCGTTGCTTTGTGGACCGTCAGCGCGCTTGCGTCGCTGGTCGTGCTCGGACTGGCGCTCAGGGGCCGCGTCGAGCGCCGTCTGGCCCAGCGCCCGGTCGCGGTGGCGGGGTAGAGGTCCGCCATGCTCAAGCTCGTCATCCGTCCGCTCGTCAGCCTGGCGCTCCTGGGGCTGCTCTTCTGGAAGCTCGGCGCCGGAGAGCTCTGGTCGATGCTGCTTCAGGCCGACCTGGCCTGGCTCGCCGCCGGGATAGCGCTGGTGCTCGTCGCGCTCGCCGTGAGTGCGTGGAAGTGGCAGCTCCTACTCGAGGCGCAGGGCCTGACCGTCCCCGTGCCGGCGCTGTTCAATTCCTACCTGGTCGGCCTTTTCTTTAACAACTTCCTCCCATCCAACATCGGGGGCGACGTGGTTCGCGTGCACGACGTCGCGAAGCGCACCGGACAGGCGTCGGCGGTCGCGGCGTCCGTGATCGCCGAGCGGCTGCTCGCCGGCCTGGCGCTCGCGCTCACCGCGGCCGTAGCGCTGCTGTTCAGCGCCGAGTACACCGCGCGAGTGGGACCGTCGATCGGCCTCGCGTTGTTCGTCTTCGCGGCGCTGCTCGGCGCCGCCGCGCTCCCGGGCTCTCGCGCCTGGCTGGAGCGCGTGCTGCCGGCCGGCAGAGCGCAGGCGGTGGCGCGTGTCACCGGGCAGATGGGCCAGGCGCTGCGTAACCGCAACGTCGTCGTCGCCGTGCTGGCGCTGTCGTTCGTCTTTCAGGCCGCGGTCGTGCTCGTTGCCTGGGCCGGCTTCGCCGCCATCGGCGTCCCGGTCTCGCTCGGCGCCTGCTTCCTGTTCATCCCCATCATCTCGGCGGTGCAGCTCGTGCCCGTCTCCCTGAACGGTCTGGGCGTCCGCGAGGGCGCCTACGTCGTCTTCTTCGGCAGCATCGGAGTCGGCGAGGTGCACGCCGCCGCCGCCTCGCTCCTATTCGGATTGCTCGTGGCCGGCGTGAGCCTGGCCGGCGGCCTGCTCTTCGCCGCGCGCCGCTAGGTGGCGCGCGCCGACATCCCGCCGCTCGAGACGGTGCGCGACCGCGCGCTGCTCGAGCCCCACGTCCGCCGCGCCGCGCGCGAGACGTGGTTCGATCCCGACTGGCTCTGGAACTTCGTGAAGGGGATGCAAGACGCCGGCCTGCCCACCGACCGGACGCTGGCGGCGCTGCGCCGCCAGCACGACGCGCATCGCTTACCCGCCGGCAAGCGTCTGCTGCGCCTGGCGCACCTCAAGCTCGTGAAAGGGTTCTGGGACTACTAGCCGCACCGCTAGATCGGGCCCCACTCCACGCGCGGCGGCGCGCCCACGTCGAGTCCCAGGCGCTGAGAGAACAGCTCCAGGAACCGCACCGTGTCGACGTCCACCGCCACGCGGCAGTTTGGCTGTGGTTGGTCCAGACCCACGACGTCGTCGTGGTCACCGCGCGACTCGATCCTCTCGACGTAGCCGAGCATATTGGCGACGCTCTGTCCGGCGGTCAGCCGTCCCGCGATCTCGATCTCGACCCGCATCGGCCGGCACGTCACCAGGTCCGGCAGCGCCGCCACCGCCACCGCCAGCGGGTCGTGCAGCGGGCTGCCCTCCAGTCCGGCAGCCAGGTCTGCCTTGAGATAGAAGTCGAGCACCTGCACCGCGAGGCGCGCGACGCCGTCCTCGCTCGTCGCCACCGCTTCGCGCACGGCGCCGTAGCGCCGCGCGTCAAACAGCGCCTTGAGCGTCACGTCGAGGCCCACCATCGTGAGGTCGAAGCCGGCGCGGAAGATCTCGTCGGCGGCTTCGGGGTCGTTGTAGAAGTTGGCCTCGCTCGCCGGCGTCACGTTGCCGGGCACCGTCGCCGCGCCGCCCATCACCACCAGCTTCCTCACCTTACGTGGGAGCGACGGATCGCGCCGGCAGGCGAGCGCAATATTTGTCAGTGGGCCGACCGCGACGACGCACAGGTCGCGGGCGTGCGCGTCGGCCGCCCGGCACAGCAGCGTCGCCGCGTCCTCGCTCGCGGTCGCACGCTCCGTCGCGGGCAGCGCCACGCCGCCGATGCCGTCCGGCCCGTGGAAGAAGCTCGCCGTCGTCAGGCGCCGCGCGAGCGGCTTCGGAGCACCCGCCGCGACCGGGAGGTCGGGCGCACCCGCTGCATCGAGCACACCGAGCGTGTTGCGCACCACCTGGTCGAGAGTGACATTCCCCGCGACGCACGTCACGCCTTCCAGCCGCAGCTCGGGAGAGCGCAGCGCCAGCAGCAGCGCGAGTGCGTCGTCGATGCCGGTGTCGACGTCGAGGACGGTGGGGAGCGGCGCGCCCGCCATGGGGGCGCTAGTATAGGCACGTCTGTGTCCATCTGGGACGTCGAGCTCGACACGCTGCGCGCGTCACGCTTGCTTGCGCTGCGCATGCACGTCGCGCGCTACGTCGTTCGCACCGGCGCCCCGCGTCGGAACGCCGTGGCGGTCGTCGACGACGCAACGTTCGCGCAGCAGAGCCAGCAGCTGCGCGAGCTGATGGAGGCGGCCGGGGCGGCGGCACCCGACGTCCGAGCGCGCGTGGCGAGCGGTCTACCGCCTGCCGAGGTCCTGCTGGTGGGGGAGCGTGGCGCCCCCGCCGGCGCCGTGGCGCACGCTCTCGCGCCGCTCGCCGGTCAGGCCGTGGGTCAGGTGTGGGCGATCGACGCCGGCCGCTTCGCCCTTCCGCCGGGCCCAGAGATCGTCGACGCCGTGGAGTGGCTGATCCGCATCATCATCCCGGAAGCCCTGGGCGCCAACGGCACGCCGCCGCCGCCCGACGTCGCCGTGCGCGTGCGCTAGCGCGCGCCCTCGAGCGCGTCGATCTCGCGGTCTAGATCGGTGAGCGTCTCGTACTGCTCGTTGCTCAGCTTGTAGCACCGGTCGATGTACAGCTCCGCCAGCCGCCGGCCGGTCTCGCCCGGCCGCTGCGCCGCCGCCAGGAACTCGCCGATGCGGTACTTCTCCGGCAGGTGGCGACGCAGGCGCTCGACCTTTTGCACCGTGGCGGCGAGCAGGCGCGCATCGCCTCCGTCGACGGCGTGGCGCAGCTGTCCCGTCAGCTTCGCCAGCTCGCCGATTCGCTCCTGATCTCCCATCAGCACCCACCGCAGCTCGTCCTCGTCCGGCGGTTCTGCCGCGGGCGGCGCATCCGCCGGCTGGCGCTCGAGCATCGCGCGGTGCTGCTCCGCGTACTCGTTGGCGACCTCGTGGGTCTGCATCATCAGCCGCTCGGGCTCCGCCGTGACGACGCCGCCGTAGATCAGATCGTCGCCCCGCAATTCCGCCAGACGCTTGACGGCTTCGACGCTCTCCATCGGCTCCGGAATCGGCGGCAGCGCCGTCGCGGCCACGGCGCTGGCCTCCGCCATGCGCGCGGCGAACGCCGGTGGGATGTACTTCGCCGGGTTGATCGCGATGGGGAGTACCACCACGTACGTCGCCAGGATCGCGTCGTCGGTCGTGCGGTAGTACAGCAGCGCGTGTCCGCGCGGGCGGTCTGGGTCGCCAGCCTCAAAGCGTAGGGCCACGTGGGGTGGGTCCGTTGTTTATTCTAAGAGCATGGGCATCAAAGACCGTCTGGAGGCCGACCTGCGTGAGTCCATGCGCGCGCGGGACCAGCGCCGCACGTCGGTCGTGCGGCTCTTGCGCGCGGCGGTGACTAACTTCGAGATCGGCCGGACCGACCGCAAGAATCCCCAGTTTGGCCAGCCGATCACCGAAGAGGACTACGTCGCCGTCGTGCGCAAAGACCTCAACCAGCGTCGCGAGGCGCTGGAGTTCGCCAAGAAGGCCAACCGGCCCGACCTGATCGAGAAAGAGCAGGGGGAGCTCGAGATCGTCGAGCAGTACTTGCCGCGCCAGCTCTCGCGCGATGAGATTCGCGCCGAGGTCGAGCCGCTCGTCGCCGAGCATGGGCGCGAGTTCAAGAAGGTGATGCCGCTCGCGGCGCAGAAGCTGCGCGGTCGCGCCGACGGCAAGCTCGTCAACGAGGTCGTCAGAGAGCTGACTGGTTAGCCCCTTGCTGGCCCGGCGACGACACGCACCGTGTCCTCGAAGCGCGGGATGTGCTTCGCCGCGACGCGATTGACGTCCTCCAGCGTCAGCGCTTCGATGATCCCCACGTAGCGGTCGGCGTAGTCCAGCCCCAGGTCGAACAGCTCGATGTCCTGGATCAGCCCCGCCACCCCGTCGTTCGTCTCCAGGTGCAGCACCAGCGAGCCCGTGCTGTAGCTCTTACCCCGGTCCAGCTCCTGCGGCGTGACGCCGCCCTCGCGCAGCCGCTGCATCTCGTCGCGGATCCCCGCCAGCGCCGCCTCCACGTTGGCGGGGTTCACGCCCGCGCGCACCGCCCACGGCCCGGCGCCAATCCCCGCGTCCAGCTCGCTGTGCACGCCGTACGCCAGTCCCTTCTCCTCGCGCACGGTCTCGCCCAGACGCCCCATCATGCCCAACCTCCCCAGAATCATGTTGGCCATGCGCAACGCCTGGAAGTCGGGGTCCTTACGGCGGATCGACACCGCGCCGAGCACCAGGTCGGCCTGCGTCTTACCGGGCACGACAACGTCCTTGTGCGACGGGGTGGGCCTGACCGGCGTCTCCACCTGCGCCTCGGCAACGCCGGAGGCCTCCCAGCCGCCGAGCGACTCTTCCAGCCGCCGCACCACGTCTTCCGCGATGACGTCGCCCACGACGACGCAAAACGCGCCCCGACTCGAGTAGCGCTCCGCGTGGAACGACTCCAGGTCATCCCGCGTCAGCGGCGCGACGGTCTCCTGGTAGCCCGTGTTGCGCAGCCGGTACGGGTGCCCCTCCGGATACAGCAGCTCGCGGAAGTGGCGGTCGGCCACCGCGCCTGTGTCGTTGTCCGCCTGGCGCAGACTCGTCAGCGTCTGGCCCTTCAGCTGCTCGAACTCCCGCTTCGGGAAGGTGGGGTTGCGCAGCACGTCGGCCACCAGGTCGATCCCCAGCTGCAGGTCGTCGGCCAGCGAGCGCGCGCCCACCGAGACCAGGTGACGGCCCGCCCCGGAATGCAGGCTCATCCCCGCCGCGTCGACCGTCTCGTTGATCTCCTCGAACGAGCGGTGCGTCGTCCCGCGCGTGAGGCCGGACGCCGTGAGCGAAGCCAGCCCTGCCTTCTCGGGGGTATCGAGGATCGGCGCGGCGCGCACGCTCATGCGCAGCACGACCGACGGGTTGGTGTGGTTCTCGCTCACCAGCACGACGATGCCGTTGGAGAGCGTGGTGCGCCGGATGTCCAGCGTTGCCATCGCTCCCGCTACTCCGCCACCGGCAGGAACCAGCCCACCGTCCGGTTGCGCTCGACCAGGTACGTCCTGGCGACGCGCAGCACGTCGTCCGCTGTGACGCGCGCCAGGTCCTCCAGGTACGTCTCGAAGCGGCGCCAGCCGTGCGCCATCTCGTACTGCCCCAGGTAGCGCGCCAGGCTCGTCACCCCCTCCGTGCTGAACACGTGCCCCGCTTTGATCTGTCGCTGCACCTTGGCCACCTCCGCCTCGCTCACGCCGCTCGAGATCAGCGACTCGACCTCGGCCAGCGCCGCCGCCTCGAGCTTGGGTGGGTCTGTGTCCGGGCGCGCCGTCGCGCTGATGCGGAACAGATAGGGATCCTTTGTCATCGCCGACCCCGCCCCGGCCGAGCTCGCCAGGCCAGTCATCACCAGAGACTTGTAGAGCCGCGATGAGCGCCCCGTGCTCAGCACCGAGCCGAGCACCCACAGCGGCAGCGTGTCCGGATGATCCGCGCCTGGGACGTGGTAGGCGATCGACATCTGCGCCACCGGCCCCGGCCGCTTGACCGTCACCCGCCGCTCTCCTTCTTGCTCGGGCTCGACGATCCGCACCGCTGGAGGGTCGGGGCGCCGCTCGATGCGCCCAAACTCGCCGCGCACCGTCGCCATCAACCGGTCGGTGTCGAAGTCACCCACCGCGACCGCCACGGCGTTGTTCGGTGCGTAGTACGTGCGGTAGTGCCCCCACAGGTCCTCGCGCGTGATCACGCGCAGGTCCGACTTGTAGCCGACCACCGGCTGGCCGTAAGGGTGCGACTTGAACGCCGCCGCTGTCAGCTCTTCGGTCAGATAGAAGCCGGGGTGGTTCTCGTTCCCCTCGCGCTCGGAGATGATCACGCCCCGCTCGCTCGCCACCTCGTCGGCGTTGAACACCGAGTTCGCCATCCGGTCGGCCTCGATCTCGATTCCGAGGCGCGCGTTGGCCGCCGGCAGTGTCTGGTAGTAGGCGGTGTAGTCGAGCCAGGTGAAGCCGTTTCGCACGCCGCCGTGCTGGGCCACCAGCTTGTCGGCCTCTCCCTTCGGAAAGCGCTGCGTCCCCTTGAAGACCATGTGCTCCGCCCAGTGGCTGACCCCGGTCACGCCCGGGATCTCGTTCCGGCTGCCGACCCGGTACCAGACGTAGAAGCTGACCAGCGGCGCGCGGCGCACCTCCCGCGTCAGGACCAGGAGGCCGTTGTCGAGCGTGTGCTCCTGTACGGGTTGCGCATCCACCGCGTCATTCTAGGTGGCCGACCCAGGGATGCACGGCGCGCAGGTACTAGCTCGTCCCGCGCTGATCCGGGTTGGCGTTACTGTGCATGAAGTGGCCGTGGGTCATCTGTCTCGTGCCGCGGCGACGCTGGGGCTAGCCGGCCTGCTGCTCTCGGCCCCGGCCACCCCGCTGGCGGCGCAGTCCGCGGCCGAGCGCGACTGGGACCTGCCGAACGGGCACTTCTTCACCCAGGCCGGCGCCGGGCAAGGCGGCTACGCCATCGCGGACGACGACGGCTTGCGGTTTTGGACGGCCTTCCAGCAGCTCGGCGGGGCGGGGACGCTCGGCTATCCGGCGTCGCGGCGCTTCACGCTGGGCGGCTTCACCTATCAGGCGACCCAGGCGGCGCTCCTCCAATGGCGTCCGGATCAAGGCTCCGTCGCGCTCGGGAACACCTTTGAGCTGCTCCAGAACGCGGGGCGCGACGCGTGGCTGAACGAGTACAAGGGCATCCCGCTTCCGATTACCGACGACGGAGCGGCGAGCTTTGACCAGGCCGTACAGGTGCGGCTGGGCTGGCTCACCGAGCCGGCGATCAAGGAGCGCTACCTCCAGGACCCCAACCCGGCCTCGCGACAGGCGTGGACCGAGCGCGACGCGATCAACCTCTACGGTCTGCCGATGAGCCGGCCCGAGCGAATCGGCCCCTTTATCGCCCAGCGCTTCCAGCGTATCGCCTTCCAGCGCTGGGTGGAGGCCGTCCCGGGGCTTCCGTCCCCAGGAAGTGACACCGCCGTGTTGGGCGGGGACTTACTAAAGGAAGCCGGACTAATTGACGGCGTCGCCGCGACGCCGCACACCGCGGCCACGCTGGTCAACCGGCCCGTCGCGGTCGGTGCCGCCGGAGTCCCGACCATCGCGCCGCTTGTCGGCACGGGGACGACGCGCCCGGCGGGCACCG
>DASTZM010000382.1:0-2446 GCA_035764305.1 Chloroflexota bacterium
AGGAAGTCATGAGGATGCAGGTCTAGGCCATGGCCCTCGCCACCGCGACCACAAGCCCCACGACGACCGGCGAGACGTTCTCGCAGACGGTCCGCGATCTGCCGCGCGTCTGGCAGCAGCTCGGCCGCAGCAAGCAGATACTCGTCGGTGGCATCGCCACTGCGGTTCTGCTGGCCATCATCGGCGGCACCCTCTTCTTCCAGCGCCCGCAGCAGCAGGCGCTCTACACCAACCTCAACGAGGCCGACGCCTCGGCCATCGTCGCCAAGCTCAAGGAAAAGAAGGTCAGCTACACCCTCGGCGACGGCGGCGGGACGATCTTGGTGCCCAGCAGTGAGGCGAGCGACCTGCGCCTGCAGCTCGCCAGCGCGGGGCTTCCCACCGGCGCCGGTGCGATCCCCGGCTTCGAGCTGTTCGACAAGACCAATTTCGGCATCACCGACTTTGCCCAGCGCCTCAACTACCAGCGCGGGCTCGAAGGTGAGCTGACCAAAACCCTCGCTCGCCTCTCGCCCGTCGAGTCGGCGCGCGTCCACCTCGTCCTGCCGCAGGACCGCCTCCTCGCCTCCCAGCAGAAGGACACCACCGCCTCGGTCGTGATCAAGCTGCGCCCCGGTTCCCGCCTGACCGACGACCAGGTCGCCACCGTGCGTAACCTGGTCGCCAAGTCGGTTGAGGGACTCAAGCCGGAGAACGTCGCCGTCGTCGACGTGAACGGCAACTCGCTCGGCAAGCTCGACAACGTGCAGGGGGCGCGTGACGAGCAGGCAGCGACGCGCCTGCAGCTCCAGCGCCAGCGCGAGTCCGAGCTGGAGACCAAGATCCAGGGCATGCTCACCCAGGCGCTCGGCGCCAACCGCGCCATCGTCCGCGCCAACATCAACCTGGACTGGGACGACGTCAAGACCAACAGCGAGAACTACTCCGCCGGCGCCACGCTCAGCCGCCAGGACAACCGCGAGCAGTTCACCGGCACCGGTGCGCAGGTCGCCGCCCCCGGCGGTGTGCCAGGCGTGCAGCCCAACATCCCATCCTTCCAGACCGTCCCCGGCGGAACCACCGATCAGTCGAGCTTCAACAGCTCCAAGATCACCGAGAACCTCCAGCCCAACCGCGTGGTGTCAACCACAGCCAAGGCGCCGGGCGACGTCAAGAACATCGGCATCGCCGTCATGGTCGATCAGGGCGTCCAGGCGGCGCAGGTGGAGCAGATCACACAGCTGGTGACCGCGGCGGCGGGCATCCAGCCGGCGCGCGGCGACCAGGTGTCGGTGGTGACTCTGCCGTTCGACACCACGATGAGCCAGCAGCTGACTCAGGCGCAGAAAGAGCAAACCCTCATGGACTACATTGCGCTCGGGTTCCGCGTCGGCGGAATCATGCTCGGCCTCGGCGGCCTCTTCCTGCTCTTCCGCATGATGAGCTCGGCCGTCAAGCCGCGCGTTCCGCAGGTCGTGCCGGCCGAGTCCCTAGCCCTTCCTGGAGGGACGGCGGGCCTGCTGCCCCCGGCCACCGTACAGCAGCAGCTCGCCGATGCGATGCAGAGCACGCGTTCCCGCGATGAGCTGGAGGCCGAGGTTCGCGAGGCGCTGCGCGCCGAGCTGCGCGGCCAGATCGAGGCTGAGGTGAAATCCGAGGTCCACCAGGAGGTCGAAGCCAAGCGCCGCGAGGACGAGCTCGCCCGCGCCGCTGAGCAGGCCAAGGCCGTCGCCGTCAAGCGCGATCAGATGAAGCAGGCCGTCACCAAGCTCGCGACGTCGAAGCCGGAGGCGCTGGCCGACGTGCTCAATCAGTGGCTGGAGCAAAGCCGCGCCGCTGCCACGACGCCCGCCCCGCGCCGCGCCACGTCAGCCCTCAACTAGCCGTAGACCGAGCAGAACGGGGAAAAGATCCATGGCCCTCGCTACCTCCGCCGCCGCGTCCACCTCCGCTGCCCTCCCCGTGCCGTCGGGGCGGAGCGGCTCGCTCGGCCTCGTTGGAGCGCCCCTCTCTCCGACGCTCGTAGGCCCGGAGGCGCTGAACGACGATCCCATCAAAGACATGAATGGGATCCAGCGCGCCGCGGCGTTGCTCATCGCCCTCGGCCCCGAGGCGTCCAGTGTCATCTTCAAGCACCTCCGCGACGAGGACGTCGAGGCCATCACCGTCGAGCTGTTCCGCATGCGTCAGGTGTCCGCCAAGGTCACCGACGCCGTCATCGAAGACGTCTATGACCAGCTCGTCGCCTCCGACTACATGGAGACCGGCGGTCTCGAGTACGCCCAGGCGCTCATCACGCGCACCTTCGGCCCGGAGCGCGGTCAGCAGTTGATCGACCGTATCGCCCAGAAGGTCAAGAAGGGACCGTTTGACTTCCTGCGCGAGATCGATCCCTCTCAGCTGGTCAGCTTCCTCGCCCCTGAGCACCCACAGACCGTCGCGCTCGTCTTGTCCCATCTCCGACCGG
>DASTZM010000383.1:0-10189 GCA_035764305.1 Chloroflexota bacterium
CGAGCTACCTGGAGGGCTGGCGGGACGTCGTCCAGGAGATCTGGAAGCTCGTCGCCGCTCGCCTCCGCCGATGATGACCCTCGAGCAGCTCGTCGCGGCTCGCCGCATCGAGCGCGAGCTGCGTGACGCCCGGCTCGCAAAGATCGGACCGCACCTCGCGGCGATCCGCCCGACTACCGGCGCCGCGCACCGTCGCGTCGGCGCGGCGCTCCCGCTCACGTCCGCCGCGGCGCTCCTCCGCGCCGCCAGCGGCGCGCTCGACCGGCTAGCGGGTATGCTCGACGCCGCCGCGCGCCCGGCTCCCGTCGAGCGCGCCGCCTGAGGCCGCGCGGGAGACCGACCGAGTCATCTCCCACGCGGCCGCGCCGCCCGTCATGACCCTGCGCGACGACTTCCTGCTCCGCGACGACGTGGTCTTCCTCAACCACGGCTCCTTCGGCGCGTGCCCGCGGCCGGTCTTCGACGACTATCAGCGCTGGCAGCTCGAGCTCGAGCGCCAGCCGGTCGCCTTCTTCGCCCAGCGCACACGTCTGCTGCCGGAGGCGCGCGCCGCGCTGGCGCAGGAGGTGGGCTGTGCGCGCGACGACCTCGTGTTCGTCCCGAATGCCACCACCGGCATCAGCGTCGTCGCGCGGTCGCTTCCTTTGAAGGACGGCGACGAGATCCTCTCGACCGACCACGAATACGGCGCGTGCGACCGCGCGTGGGAGTTTGCCTGCCGGCGTAGCGGCGCGCGCTACGTGAAGACCGCGGTGCCCCTGCCGGTATCGACGCGCGACGAGGTCGTAGAGGCGGTGTGGCGGGGCGTCACGCCGCGCACGCGCGTACTGTTCCTGAGTCACATCTCGTCCCCTACGGCCCTGATCTTTCCGGTGGAGACGCTTGTTCAGCGTGCGCAGGAGGCCGGCATCTGGACGGTGATCGATGGCGCGCACGCCGTCGGACAGCTGGATGTGGGCCTTGCTGCGCTGGGCGTCGACTTCTACGCCGGCAACTGCCACAAGTGGCTGTGCGCGCCCAAGGGCTCGGGGTTCTTGTATGCCCGCAGCGAGCTGCAGCACCTGCTCGCGCCGCCCATCACCAGCTGGGGCCGGCCGGTCGACGAGGCGCACCCCAACCCCTTCGTCGACGAGTTCGAGTGGCAGGGCACGCGCGACCTGGCCCCGTACCTCGCCGTGCCGGCGGCGATCCGCTACCAGCGCGCGCGTGACTGGGCGGCCGTCCGCCGTGCCTGCCACGAGGAAGCGCGCTGGGTGCGGCAGCGGATCCTCGACCTCTACGCGCTGACGCCGTTCACGCCGGACTCGGACCAGTTCTTCATGCAGATGGTCTCCGTCCCTATCCCGCAGTGCGATAACGCCGCGGTCAAGAAGCGCCTGCTGGACGAGCATCGCATCGAGGTACCCGTCCTCAAGTGGCGGGACCACTGTCTGGTGCGCGTCTCGGTGCAGGGCTACGTCACCAGAGCGGACCTGGAGACGCTCGTGCGCGCGCTCGAGTCGCTGAAGCTCGGCTAACCGCGCGGCCCTTCGGCGCGCCACGCGCGTAGCACCGCGGCCACGTCTCCCTTGATGCTCGCCCGGCTGGCACGCTTGTCGCGCGTCCGCGCGATGATCTGGTCATACGCGGTGTGCAGGTGGCGCGCGTGCGCGATCACCGCCAGGCGGACCTTCTCGGGATCCAGCGCCTTGGCGTCGGCCGTGCGCCCCACGCGTCCGGAGTGCTTCTCGCAGGTGTGCGCCGCGATCTCACGTGCCTCCGAAAGCGGGCAGCCGGGGAACTGCGCCCGTACCGCAGCGGTGAACGCCGCGACGTAGTCTTGCTCCTCGCACTCGCGCCGCGCTGCGGCCCGCGCCCGCTGCGCGGCGCGTTGCGTCGCGTCGGCGGCGCACTCGCGGTGGGCGCGGCGCAGCGCCTCGGGCTCCACCAGCGTGCCGCGCCGCTCGAAGCGCTTGCGCGCTTTCGACCACTCCAGGACCACGGCCTTGTGCTTGGAGTGCGCGCTCGCCCGGCGCGTGAGCGCCACGTCGCCGGAGCGCAGCAGCGTCAGGCGCCCCAGCAGCGCGCAGTCCAGGCACAGCGGCGTCGGCGCCGCGCCGGCTGCCGCATCCTCGAAGTGCACCAGGTCGCCGCGTACCCGCAGCGCGCCGCACTCGGCGCAGGTAACTGACGCGTGCGCCACGAGCACGACGGTCTCACTGGCCGGAAGTATCGGCGGCGCGGACGGTAGCGGCGGTCGAAGCTGCCTCTTCACCCCCGCAGCACGCCCTCCAGCACCGGGCTCACCGGCCGTCCCGGCACGAGACGGTCGCCATCCACAAAGCCCTCCGGCCGGTCCCGCAGCGTCTGCACCATGCGCCCCCGCCACCGGTCAACGCGCGCGGCGTGCGCCGGGTCTCGCGCCAGGTCGTGGCGCTCCTGGGGGTCCGCCTCCAGGTCGAACAGCTGCTCGTCGCCCGTGCCCGAGAGCCAGACGTACTTCTCCCGGCCATCGGTCAGCCACTGCACGGACTGGCCCAGCGTCGTGTGCTCGCCGTGCAGGTACGGCCGCCACTCTGCCGAGGTGCCGCGCGCCAGCGGTAGGACGCTCCGACCGTCCAGCCCAGCGGAGATAGGCAGCCCGGCGCAGTCGAGCAGCGTCGGCATGACGTCACGCAGCTCCACCACCTCGGACGGCGTCGACCCGGCCTGGATTCCCGAGGTACGCGGACCCTTGAGGATCAGCGGGATCCGCGCGGAGCCTTCGTAGGGCAGGCTCTTGCGGAACAGGTGGTGGTCGCCCATCAGCTCGCCGTGGTCAGAGGTGAAGCACACGTAGCTGTTCTCGCGCAGCCGGAACTCGTGCAGCACCTCCAGCAGGCGGTTGAGCTGGTGGTCGATGTGCGTCATGTGGCCGTAGTAGCCCGCCCGCGCGCGGCGCAGCCAGCGCGGATCGATCTGCCCCACCGGCGACTGCGGATCGTGCGGGTCCGCCCAGCGGTCATACAGCGACGCCCAATCGCCGGCCGGCGGCGCCGGCATCTCGGCATCCAGGTACTGCTCGAACGCCCACGCCGGTGGGTCGTACGGCGGGTGCGGACGGTGGAAGCTCAGGTATAGAAAGAACGGTTTGCGTGGGTCGCGCCGGCGCAGGAAGTCGATCGCCTGCGTCACCACCCAGTTGGTCGGGTGCAGCCTTTCCGGCTTGTCCCACGGCCGCGCGACGATCGAGTTGCAGTTGACGCCGTGGTCGAAGTAGTCCACGTCGGCGCCGTCCCGCTCGCGTAGCCACGGCACGTAGTCGTCCACCAGTCCGATGTCGCGCTCGCGCACGCGCGCGTGGTGCAGGAAGCCGTCGTGCAAGAGCACGTTCTGGAAGCCCAGCTGCGTGCGCTCCGGGAACGCGTGCATCTTGCCGATCGCCTGCGTCTGGTAGCCGTGGCGCGTGAACTCCCCCGCCAGCGTTGGTCCGGTGTACTCGTAGTCCCACGGCACACCGTCGCGGTAGCCCACGCGTCCGTGACGCTCCTGCGAGAGCCCGGTCATCAGCGCGGCCCGCGCCGGGATGCACGACGGCACCGCGGTATACGCCCGCGTGAAGCGCGCGCCGCTAAGGCACAGCTGGTCCAGGTACGGCGTGTGCACCACCGGGTGCCCCGCGATGGACAGCGCGTCGCCGCGCCACTGGTCGACGCAGATCAGGATGACGTTTGGACGGTCGGAGGACGACGATTGGTTCGGGCTCTCAGGCATGCGCTATTGTCCCGCCCATGCCAGACCGGACCTACCGCGCAGCCATCATCGGGACAGGACGTCCGCGCGGGCAGGAGGGCGCCACCGGCGCCGCCATCTCCCGCCACCACGTGCGCGCCTACAAGACCAACGGCTGCGACGTCGTCGCGCTGGCCGACATCCGCCCCGAGAACGCCGAGGCGTTCCGCGCCGAGCACGACGTCCCTGGCGCCCAGATCTTCGCGGACTACCGCGCGATGCTGCGCGAGGCGAAGCCCGACATCGTCAGTATCTGCACCTGGCCGCACCTGCACGCCGAGATGGCCATCGCCTGCGCCGAGGCGGGGATCCGCGCGGTGCACTGCGAGAAGCCAATGGCGCCCACGTTTGGCGAGGCGCGACGCATGCATGAGGCGTGCGTCCGCGCTGGCACGCAGCTCACGTTCAACCATCAGCGGCGCTTCGAGGAGCCCTACGTCAGCTGCAAGCGGCTGATCGACGAGGGAGCCGTAGGCAAAGTCATCCAGATGCAGGCCGCCTGCCCCAACCTCTACGACTGGGGCACCCACTGGTTCGACATGCTCTTCTTCTACAACGGCGACGAACCCGCGGACTGGGTGATGGGCCAGATCCACGTGACGGAGGGGCGCAGCGTCTTCGGCGTGCGGCTGGAGGACCAGGGGATCAGCTACGTCGGCTACCGCAACGGCGTGCGCGGCATGCTGATCACGGGTGACTTCGTCTCCGACCCGAGCGCGACACCCGGACCCGCCGGTCGGCGGAGCGTCATGGGGGCAGCGCACCGTGTCATCGGCACCCAGGGCATCATCGAGGTCGCGGCGCCGGGGTCCCGCCTGCGCCTGCTCAACGCCGAGACGGGCGGGTGGAAGGAGTTTGGCGTCTCCGAGGACGCGCGCGGGATCGACAACGCCGTCTCCGCCGCCATCCGGGACGCGCTGCGCTGCCTCGAGACGGGGCAGGAGCCGCTCCTGTCTTCTCACAAAGCCATCCGCACCAGCGAGCTGATCTTCGGCACCTACGAATCGGCTCGCCGTCGGTCGCGCATCGACCTCCCGCTCCTGATCGACGACAACCCGCTGCACGCCCTCCTGGACGCCGGCCAGCTCGTTCCCAGTGCGTCGCAGACACAGTCGTCCACGTCGTAACCATTTCCTAAGCCATCCGAAACGCCATCCGACGGCGCGGCCGACTACTCTGGGGGAGGGCGCGGGGGTCGGCCACATGGCCGACACCATCGGTCCCTGCGCGTCACTTTCCTCACTATCCATCTCTAGGCTTTGACGTTGACAACTGCGATGGCAGGCGTATGCTCCTGAGCGACCGCCGCCAGCTCGAGCTGCGCCCCCTGACGGCCGATGGGCCGACCCGGGCCGCGCGCCCTCCCGCGCCGGCGGGTATGGGCGGCCTGTCCGAGATCGGGCGTCTTCTGGCCCACGAGCGCGAAGCCGCGCTCGGCACGGTCCAGTCGCTGGCCCGCGCCATCGAGGCGCGCGACAAGCACACCGGGGCGCACATCGAGCGAGTACGCGAGTACGCCGTCGCTGTCGCCCAGCAACTCGGCCTGTCAGAAGACGACATCTGGCGCATCGGCGTCGGCGCCGTGCTGCACGACCTGGGCAAGATCGGCGTCCCGGACGCCGTGCTCAATAAGCGCGGTGAGCTGACGCCGGCCGAGACAGAGGTCATGCGCCGGCACCCCGTGATTGGCGCCGGCCTGCTCGACGCCGACCCCGCGCTCGCCATCGCGCGTCCCGCCGTGGTCCACCACCACGAGCGCTGGGATGGCGGCGGCTATCCGTACGGCCTCTCGGGGGAACGTATTCCCTTGGACGGGCGCATCGTCGCCGTCGCCGACGCGTTCGACGCCATGACCGCCGACCGGCCCTACCGCGGTCGCCTCAGCATCGGCCGCGCGCTCGAAGCCATCGCCGGCGGCATCGGGACTCAGTTCGATCCCGACATCGCACGCGCCTTCCTCGCGCTGCCGATCGAGCAGGTCGTCGACGCCGACCGCACCCGCCGCTTCCGGCGTCTCTCGACCGCCGCGGCGTAGGTCAGGCGCTCAGTACCAGCCTCCGGAGAGGCGCATGATCTCCGGCTCCCGATCCCACCACACGTCGAACGTCGTCGTGAGGTCGATCGTCTTCCCCTCGCGCGCCGACCGGTACGCCATCATCTGCTGCTCGGCGACGTGCATGCCGGTCTCGATCCCGCAGTGCAGCGGCGCCTCCTTCCGCACGGCGCGTACGAAATGCGCCACGATCTCCCCCTCCACGTCGCCCGCGGGGATGGGCACCGCGTAGCAGTTCGAGATCCCCAGGTACTCGATCGGCTCACCTTCCGGCGGCGCCTGCAGGTCGCTCTTCACCACCAGCGGCCGGCCGTACCGGTTCAGGAAGATCGCCCCCTTGCGCCCGTGCAGCACGGTGCCGTTGGTCATGTAGGAGCGCGCCCAGACCGAGTGGATCTGCGCCTGCTGCCCCGTCTCGTACTCCAGCAGGATGGAGACGCTATCGTCCACGGCGCTCTCCACGCGCCCACCGTCGCCGGTGATGCGCTGGGGGATCAGCGTCCCCACCAGAGCTGTGATCCGTGACGCCGGCCCCATCAGCGCCGCAACCCGCGCCAGCGGGTAGACCATCGTGTCCAGCATCGCCCCACCCTCCGCCTCGGCGGCGTAGTACCAGTTGGAGCGTGGCGGGCCGGGGAAGCTCAGCTCTGCCTCGATCCCCGTTATCTTGCCGATGTAGTCCTCGCGCGCGTAGCGCAGCGCGGTCAGGAACGCCGGACTGTCGACGTAGGGCAGCGCCATCAGCGTCACCTCGGGATGGCCCTCCGTCGCGGCCTCCAGGTCTCGCGCCTCGTTCCAGCGCGTCGTCATCGGCTTCTCCACCAGCGCGTGCTTCCCAGCGCGCACCGCGTCCGTCGCCATGCGCGCGTGCAGCGCGTGGGGTGTCGTGATCACCACGCCGTCGACCTCGGCGTCCTCGAGCAGCTCGCGGTAGTCGCTGTACCAGCGGTCACAGCCGCGCTCCTCCGCCTTGGCGCGCGCTCTCTCTTCGTGCGCCGCGCACGTCGCGACGAAGCGCACACCCCACCCGCGCGCGTTGAGCTGCTCGGCCTGATCGAAGAAGCGCTTGGAGATCTGCCCGCAGCCGATCATGCCCAGACGCAGCTCGGTCGTCGCCGTCGCCGCTGTCGGTGTTGTCGTTGGTATCGGTGTCGTCACTCCAGGTGTCTCGCTCGTCACGGCGCGTACCATACGGCCTCGTGATAGTCGAGTGGAACGCGCACATGTTCTCGCGGGACACGGCCCGCTTTCCGTTCCATCCCAGGGCCGTCTACACGCCCAACGTCAGCCGCCTCTCGGACGACCCGCTCGCAGACTACGTGAAGCGTCTGGACGATGAAGGCATCGATCGCGCCGTGCTGGTGCATCCCGAGCCGTACGGCGACGACCACCGCCTGGTGCTCGACTGTTTGGAGCGCGAGCCCGACCGGCTTCGCGGCACCGCGCTCTTCTACCCCAAGGACCCAGCGGCGCCGGCCAAGCTCCGCGCGCTGATTGCGCAGCAGCCCAAGCTCGTCGCCTTCCGCTTCCACGCCCACCGCGGCAAGGAGGAGTACCTCGACTCATTTGACGACGAGAGCGTCCGCGCGCTCTGGAAGACATGCGCCGACCTCGGCCTGATCGTGGAGCTGCACATCGGTCCCAACTACGCCGCCCAGGCGGAGCGGCGCATCCGCGAGTTCCCCCAGACGCCCGTGCTGATAGACCATCTTGCCGAGGCGAAGCTGGGCACCCCGCCCGAGTACGCCGATGTCCTGGCGCTCGCGGAGTGCGGCAACGTCTACACGAAGCTGTCCGGCATTAACCACTTTGCGTCGGACGCGCCGCTCTACGAGAGCGCGCGGCGCTTCACACGCCTGGTCGCCGACACCTACGGTCCCGACCGGCTGGTCTGGGGCTCGGGCACGCCGCGCATCGTGGACACCCACCTCTCCCACTGGACGGAGGCCGATCGCGCCAAGGTAAAGGGCGGCAACCTCATCCGACTGCTGAGCTGGAGCTAGTGTCATGACGCAATCGACTGGCGTGCCGGCCGACTTCGAGCTGCCCGAGGAGTACAGGCGCACGCGCTCCTGGCATGACGTGGTGCTCGGCACCGCGAGTGCGCCACTGCTGCTGCGCTGGAGCGTCTGGTACCCGCCGGGAAGCCCCCAGGGCGGTCGACGTGGCACGATCTACGAGTCGTACGCGCTCAAGACGCGGTCGGGCGTGGTGTTGGTCGATCCGGCCCGCCCGGACAGCGCGACCGAGGACCGGCTCCGCGGCCTGATCGACGGCATGGGCGGGACGCCGCTCGCATCGGTCCTGACCAACGACATGCACGAGCGCGACGCGTACTACGTTCGCTCCACCTACGACGTGCCGGTCTGGGCGCCAGAGTCGGGGAAGCCCGACTACGAAGGAACGCCGAGCCGTTTCTACGACGACGGCCAGCGCCTGCCCGGCGACCTGCTCGCCATCAAGGTCGAAGGGCCCTTCCCGGGCGATACCTGCCTGCTCGCCGAGGCGCCGGACGGCACCAGGATCCTCTTCACCGGCGACATGGCGCTCGGACAGCGCAACGAGCACGACGTGCGCCCAGGACTGGGCCGCGATGAGCCCGGGCTGTACCTCCACGGCGTCAACTCCCACCCTCGCGGCTCGACCGACATGGCCGCCTTCAAGCGCAGCCTCGCCCGAGTCCTCGAGCACGACTTCACCGTCGTCGCCCCCGCCCACGGCCGCCCATTCAAGGAGGACCCCCGGGCGGCGCTGCGCGCGCTGACCGAAAGCTGACCCTTTCCGGTATCACCCTCCGAGAGACATGACTGGCACGACTTCCGTTCCCGGCGTCGAGGTGCGCGGCGCGATCGACGAGCGCCACGCGGCGCTGCTCACGCCGGAGGCGCTGCAGCTCGTCGCCGACCTGCAGCGCCGGCTGGGGCCAACCAGGGAAGCGCTCCTCCGCGCGCGCCAGACGCGCCAGGCCGCCTTTGACGGCGGCGTGCTGCCCGACTTCCTGCCCGAGACGCGCAACATCCGCGAGGCCGACTGGTCGGTCGCGCCGGTCCCGCCCGACCTGCGCAACCGCCGCGTCGAGATCACCGGTCCGGTCGACCGGAAGATGATGATCAACGCCCTCAACTCCGGCGCGCCGGCCTTCATGGTCGACTTCGAGGACTCCAACACCCCCACCTGGGAGAACCTGCTCGACGGGCACGTCAACCTCACCGACGCTATCGAGCGCAGCATCGAGTTCCACCAGGACGATGGGCGCGTCTACCGGCTCAACGCGAGGACCGCCGTCATGCTCGTCCGCCCGCGCGGCTGGCACCTGCCCGAGAAGCACGTGCTGGTCGACGGACAGCCCATCAGCGGCAGTCTGTTCGACTTCGGCCTGTACTTCTTCCGCAACGCGCGCCGGCTCGTCGAGCGCGCCTCGGGGCCGTACTTCTACCTGCCCAAGATCGAGAGCCATCTGGAGGCGCGCCTCTGGAACGACGCGTTCCTTCTGGCCCAGGAGCGACTCGGCCTTCCGCTCGGCACCGTCAAGGCCACCGTCCTGATCGAGACACTCCCCGCGGCGTTCGAGATGGACGAGATCCTCTACGAGCTGCGCGACCATTCGGCCGGGCTCAACGCCGGCCGGTGGGACTACATCTTCAGCTGCATTAAGAAGTTCCGAAATGACGCAACGCGCATCCTGCCCGACCGCGCGCAGGTGACGATGACCGTCCCCTTCATGCGCGCCTACACCGAGCTGCTCGTCAAGACGTGCCACCGGCGCGGCGCCTTCGCCATGGGCGGGATGGCCGCGTTCATCCCCTCCCGCCGCAACGCCGAGGTCAACGCCCAGGCGCTGGCCCGCGTGCGCGAAGACAAGCTGCGCGAGTCGTCGGACGGGTTCGACGGCACGTGGGTCGCGCATCCCGACCTGGTGCCGGTAGCGCTCGAGGTCTTCGACCAGGTGCTCGGGGAGCGGCCGAATCAGCTCGAGAAGCAGCGCCCCGAGGTGCAGACCACCGCGGCGCAGCTCGCCGACTTCCGCGTGCCCGGAGGCGAGGTGACCAAAGCCGGGCTGCGCCTCAACATCAGCGTCGGCATCCAGTACATCGAGTCGTGGCTGCGCGGCGTTGGCGCCGCCGCGATCTACAACCTGATGGAGGACGCGGCGACCGCCGAGATCTCGCGCTCGCAGGTGTGGCAGTGGCTGCACAACGACGTCGAGCTCGACGACGGGCAGATCGTCACCCGCGACCTGGTGACCCGGCTGATCGACGAGGAGCTGGACATCATCCGCGGCAAGGTAGGTGAGCGCTTCGCCGCCGGCCGGTGGGACGACGCGCGGAACCTGTTCACCGAGATGGCGTTGGCCGACGAGTTCGAAGAGTTCCTGACGATCCCGGC
>DASTZM010000384.1:0-13861 GCA_035764305.1 Chloroflexota bacterium
CGGCGCCGCGCCACGGTCGGCCGGCGCCGCGCCCACACCCCTCGGGCACCCCTGGCCCAACTCCCACGCCGCCGGCTACGCCCTCTTCCCGGCGGCGGAGGTGGTCGCGGTCTGCGATCTGAAGCCCGAGCTGCTGGACCAGTTCCGCCGCAACTGGGACGCCACCTGGCCGGGTGTCGCCACCTACACCGACTACCGCGCGCTGCTGGAGCGCGAGCGGATCGATCTGCTGAGCGTGGTCACGCCCGATCACGTGCACGCGCAGATCGTCGTGGACGGCGCCGCGGCGGGCGTGAAGGGGATCCTGTGCGAGAAGCCGATCGCCACGTCGCTGGCCGACGCCGACCGGATGATCGATGCCTGTGAGCGCCACGACGTCGTCATGTCGATCAACCACCACCGCCGGTGGGAAGCGATCTACCACGCCGGACTGGAGCAGCTGCGTGCCCCGGACGGGTCGCCTGGTCCGCTCGGCCCGGTCCAGCGGATCGTGGCGACGTTCGGCGCGCCGCGGGGCATGCTGTTCCGCAACGGCACCCACCTGATAGACACCGTCTGCTGGCTTGCGGGCGCCGAGCCCGAGTGGGTCGCCGGTGCCCTCGACCCTGAGCACGATGACTACGGCCCGCGCTACACCGGCGACGGCGGGCGCGATCCGTCGCTCGACCCCGGCGGCAGCGGCTTGATCCGCTTCACGAACGGCGTCCAGGCCTACGTCACGTGCTCCAAGCGCCTCAGCGCCACCTTTGAGCTGGACGTGTTCTGCGAGAGCGGCCGGCTGCGGATCGACGACAACGCCGGCACGGTCTACCCCGGTCCGGCCGCCAAGCGCGCCTGGCCGAGCCATCCCCTCCCCGTCGCGCACCCGCAGCGCGAGATGACCGTGGCTGCGCTGACCGAGATCGTCGACCGCATGGAGCACCCGGGGTTGGGAGAGACGAGCTCTCCGCCCACGGCCGCGCGCATGTCGCTGGCGGTCATCCTTGGCATCCTCCAGTCGCACGCCGCGGGCAACGCCCCCATCCACTTTCCGGTGAAGGACGCATGACCACTACAACCTCTCCTACCGCCGGCGAGCCGCGCGTGTCGCTGGCGGAGATGACGTGGCCGGAGGCGCGGGAGGCGCTGGCGGCGGCGCGAGTGGCGATCGTGCCCGCGGGCTCGACGGAGCAGCACGGGCCGGGCATGACGCTTTCGACCGACATCACGATGGCGACGGCGATGTCGGTGCGGGTGGCGCGGCGGCTGTATCCGCGGGCGGTGGTGGCCCCGTCGCTGCCGTTCGGGCTGTCGCCACACCACATGCGCTTTCCAGGGACGATCACGCTCCAGCCGGAGACGTTCACTGCGGTGCTGTTGGATGTCCTGCGGTCACTCAATCAACACGGTGTGACGCGGTTCCTGCTGCTGAACGGGCACGGCGGGAACCAGGCGATCCTGTCGGTGGTAGCGACGCGCGCGCGGCACGAGCTGGGGGTGGAGGTGGCGACGGCGATGTACTCCCTGGCGGCGTCGGATGTGCTGAACGAGCGCTTTGGGCGGGCGTACATGCACGCGTGCGAGGTGGAGGCGTCCCTGGCACTGGCCGCGGCGCCGGAGCTAGTGCGCAAGGAGGCGCTGGCGGTGGGGGAGGAGCTGCCGGCGCGCTACCGCTACACGGCGTTGGCGGGCGGTGGGGCGCCGGGCGGGTCGTTCGTGGACGTGGCGGCGCGGATGGACGAGATCTCGGCCAACGGGGCGCTGGGGGATCCGCGCAAGGCGTCGGCGGAGGCGGGAGCGGCGGTGCTGGAGGTCGCGGAACGCCGGCTGGCAGAGTTCCTGGAAGACTTCATGAACAGCCAGGGCGAGGAGACGCCGCCGCCGCGGGTGCCCGCGCAGGTGCCGGCGCAGGTGCCGGCGCGGTGAGCGTTCCGACTTACACGGCCGACACGGTCGTGCTCCGGGCAGGCGATGGGACCGAGGCGCACGTCATTCCTTCGGTGGGGGCGGTGTGTGCGGTGTGCCGGACGCCGACGGAGGCTGGGTGGGCGCAGCTGCTGGCGCCGGTGGTTTCGATCGAGGCGCTGCGGGAGCGGCCGACGTCGGTGGGCGGCTTCCCGGTCCTGTTTCCGCACCCGGGGCGGCACCGCGTGCCGCTGCGCTGGCGGGGGCGCGAGATCCGGCCGCCGGCGGTGTCGGGGGACGGGTTAGTGGGGCACGGGTACGCGGCGGGGTCGGCGTGGACGGTCACGGCACGGTCGGAAGAGAGCGTGACATGCCGGCTGGAGAGTCGCGACATCCCGGGCGCGGAGGAGAGGTGGCCGTGGGCGGCGGCGCTGACGGCGACGTACCGGGTGGGGCCGCGGGCGCTGGCGTTCGAGCTGGAGATCGAGAGCCAGGCGGAGGAGCCGGCGCCGTCGATGCCTGGGCTGCACCCGTATTTTCCACTGCGGCTGCTGGAAGGCGACGGCTCGAGTGCGGAGGACGAGCGTCGCACGTGCTGGGTGTGGGTGGATGCGCCGGAGATCTGGATGGCGGCGCCGGGTGCGCCGACCGGCGAGTTCATTCCGGTGTCGGGGAGCACCGACATCCGGGAGCCGCGGAGCATCGAGGAGATCGAGGGGAGTTATGGCGGGAAGATGCCGGTGCTGCTGTACACGCGGCGGGCGACGGGGAACGCGAAGTCCGGAGTGACGAGTGGCGTGTGGGACCGCGCGGCGGGGCTGGCGGTGGTTTTCGAGACGAGCGCGGACTTTGGGACAGTGGCGCTGTACCGCCCGCCCGATCCGCGGCGCGTCTCATTGGAGCCCCGCGCGGCGCTGCCGGACGCGCTGTACGTGGCGGCGACGCAGCCGGAGATCCCGACCGGCCTGCGCACACTAGCGCCGGGGGAGCGCTACCGCGTCTCGGCACGGCTGACGCTGGCGCCGAAGCAAAGCTGAGGGCGCCGCATACGGGCCCACCCGCTGCACACGAAGGACAGACACACGCATGACCGAGCCGACCAACCTGCTCTTCATCTGTTCCGATGAGCACACGGCGCACGTGCTGGGGGCGTACGGGAACCCGGTCGTGCGGACGCCGAACCTGGACGCGCTGGCGGCGCGCGGGACGCGGTTCACGAGCGCGTACACGCCCTTCCCGATCTGCGTGCCGGCGCGGGCGTGCCTGGCGACGGGGCGCTACGCGCACCAGCTGGGGATCTGGGACAACGGCGCGCCGTACACCGGGCGCGAGGCGCCGTCGTGGGGCCACCGGCTGACGGCGCAGGGGCACGAGGCGACGACGATCGGGAAGCTGCACTACCGGTCGGAGGAGGACGACACGGGGTTTCCGGACCAGCGGCTGGCGATGCACGTGGTGGACGGCGTGGGCGACGTGTTCGGGCTGCTGCGGAAGGATTCCCCGGTCCGACCGGGGAGCGTGCGCAAGCCGGTGCAGGAGGCCGGGCCGGGGGAGAGCGAGTACATCCGCTACGACCGCGCGATCGCGGCGGAGGCGGAGCGGTGGCTGACGGAGCATGCTCACACAGCCGACAGGCAAAAAGAGGAGAAGCCCTGGGCGCTCTTCGTCTCGTTCGTCAACCCGCACTTTCCGCTCACGGTGCCGCAGGAGTACTTCGATCTGTACCCGCCCCAGTCGGTGCCGCTGCCCCGCTGCGGCACGCCGGAGACGTGGTCGACACATCCGGCGATGGCGTGGAAGCGGCGCATGCAGGCCATCGAGGAGCCGTTCGACGAGGCGACGCTGCGGCGGGCGATCGCGGCGTACTACGGGATGGTGACGTTCCTGGACGAGCAGGTGGGGCGCGTGCTGCGCGCCCTGGAACAGAGCGGGCTGGCGGGGAGCACGCGCGTGGTCTATTCCACCGACCACGGCGACATGCTGGGCGACCACGGCCTGTGGTGGAAGAGCGTGATGTACGAGGGCTCGGCCCGCATCCCGCTCATTCTGGCCGGTCCCGGGGTGCCGCGCGGCAAAGTGGTGGGCACGCCCGTCTCGCTGGTCGACTGCTTCCCCACCATTCTGGAGGCGACCGGCGCGCAGCCCGCCTCGGAAGACGTAGCACTCCCCGGCGCCTCGCTGCTGCGCATCGCCAGTCAGCCCGACGATCCCACCCGCGCCGTCTTCGCCGAGTACCACGCCAGCCACTCCTCCACCGCCTACTACATGCTGCGTCGCGGGCAGCACAAGTACATCCACTATGTCGGCTACCCACCACAGCTCTTCGACCTCCAGACCGACCCCGACGAAGCCCACGACCTCGCCGCCGATCCCGCCCACGCCGGTCTGGTCGCCGACTTCGAGCGCGCCCTCCGCGGAGTCTGCGATCCCGAGGTCGTCGACGCACAGGCCCGCGCCGACCAGCGCCGCCGCATCGACGCCGCCGGCGGCCTCGGCGCCGTCCTCCAGGGCGGCGCGCGCTTCAACTACACGCCGGCGCCGAAGGCGTTCGATCCGGTCCCGATCCCGTAGGTGGCGAAGTGAAACGCGTCGCGGCGATCGTGACCGAGTACCGCGTGCGGTCGCACGCGGACAACATCGTGACGCGGCTGCTGGAGGGATACGAGCTGCACTGGACGACGATCCGCCCGAGCGTGGAGGTGGCGTCCTTGTACACCGATCAGGTGCCGGCGAACGACATCTCGCGCGAGCTGGCGGGGCGGTACGGCGTGCCGATCGTGCCGACCATCCGGGAGGCGCTGACGCTGGGTGGTGGCTCCCTGTCAGTGGACGGGGTGGTGATCGTGGGGGAACACGGGGACTACCCGTACAACGAGAAGGGGCAGCACCTCTACCCCCGACGGCGGTTCTTCGAGGAGACGGTGGCGGTGTTCCGGGAGACGGGGACGGTGGCGCCGGTGTTCAACGACAAGCACCTGGCCTACAGCTGGGACGACGCCAAGTGGATGTACGACACGGCGCGCGAGCTGGGGATCCCGCTGATGGCGGGGTCGTCGATGCCGGTGTCGCCGCGCATCCCGCCGCTGCAGGTGCCGTACGGGGCGGAGGTGGAGGAGATTGTGGTGGTGGCGCACGGCGGGCTGGAGTCGTACGGGTTTCACGCGCTGGAGATGGCGCACGCACCGGGTGAGGTGCGCGAGCACTACGCCGCGGAGACGGGTCGGGGAGGGCGTTCCGGAGGTGAGCCGAATGAGCCGGCGATCTTCCGCGTGGAGTACCGCGACGGCCTGCGCGTGACGGTGCTGATGCTGAATGGTGTCGTGACGCAGCGCGGCGCCGCGGTGAAGCTGCGCGACGGGGGAGAAGTTCTGGCGACGCACTTCACGCAGGCGCGGCGCCAGCCGATCTGGCACTTCGACCACCTGGTCGACCTGATCGAGCGCCTGGTGCTGACGGGCGATCCGCCGTACCCGGTCGAGCGGACGCTGCTTACTACCGGGATGATCGACGCGGTGATGGTTTCGCGGTTCGACGGTGGGAGGGAGATCGAGACGCCGCACCTGTCGATCGCGTACGCGCCTGCGCCGCCGCCGGGGTACTACGAGCGGAGCTTCGTGCCGCCGGGGTGGACGCGCAGCGGAGCGCTAGTGCGGGTCTAGAGCTGCGCGGGCGATGTACGCTCCCGGCCGTGACGACCACCGCCGGCACCGCTGTCGCGACGCACACAGTCCTGCCTGACTCGGACGCGCTGCGGCTGGACTTTCTGAGGCACTGGGCGTCCGCCCTTCCAGGGACGCCGGCCGGGCAGGAGGCGCACGCGTCCCCGCGGCAGGCGGTGTTTCTGCAGCTGCCGCGCCTGGAGCTGGCGCGGCTCGGGCACGATGCGCCGCCCCTGGACGAGGACGCGGTGCGGCGGTCGCTCGCATCGGTCAACGAGCGCGTCGATTGTGCGGACTTCACGATGGCGGCGCTGCTGCGCATTCTGTACCGCTACGCCGACTCGCCGCTGCTGAGCGCGGCGCTCAAGCAAGGGATCGAGCGGACGGTGCTGGACTTCAAGTACTGGATCCACGAGCCGGGCCAGGACGTGATGTGCTTCTGGACGGAGAACCACCAGATCCTGTTCGCAACCGCCGAGCTGCTGGCGGGGCAGCTCTTCCCCGACCGGACATTCACGAACAACGGGCAGACCGGCCGGTGGCACATGGAGCACGCGACGACGGCGATCCGCCACTGGCTGGGATGGCGGCTGCGGTACGGCTTCTCGGAGTGGCTCTCCAACTGCTACTACGACGAAGACCTCCTGGCGCTGGCGAACCTGCACGACTTCGCGCAGGACCCCGCCGTGCGGCGCGGCGCCGCCCGCACCATCGACCTGATCCTGTTCGACGTGGCGCTTCATTCGTACAGGGGCGCGTTGGGGGCGACGCACGGCCGGGCGTACATGCGCGACATCTTGCCCGCGGTCTCACCCGTCAGCGCGGTGGCGCAGCTCTTCTGGGGACAGGGCGGGCTAACGCGGATGAGCCTGTCGGCGCCGCTGCTGGCGTCGAGCGAGTACTGCGCGCCGGATGCGATCCGGGCGGTGGCGCTGGATCGGCCGGAGGAGGTGGAGGTGCGGGCGCGCCACAGCCTGAACGTGGAGGACGCGTTCGCGAGAGGGCTGGATCCGGCCAACCCAGAGCACCTGCTGTTCTTCTGGGGGGCGCAGGTGCGGCACCACGAGCGGGTGGTCGAGCACTCGCTGGCGTACACGCCGCCCACCCACTACCTGTACCCGCGAATCAGCGCGTGGCGGGACCATTTCGCGTTCCACCGCCGGACGGGGAAGGCGTACGACCCCGACCCGGACGCCTCCGCCGACACGCAGGCGGACGTGTACACCTACCGCACGCCCGACTTCCAGCTGTCGTGCGTGCAGGACTACCGCCCCGGCAAGGTGGGGTTCCAGCAGCACATCTGGCAGGCGACGCTGGGTGGGGATGCGCCCGACGACAAGATCGTGGTGTACTCGTCCCACCCGGGGACGGAGGAGCTGCGCGGGCGTCCGAGCTACTGGACGGGGAACGCGGTGCTGCCGCGCGCGGTGGCGTACAAGGGGCTGGCGCTGTGCTTCCACTGGGTCAGCCCGCAGCAGTCGAGGCTGTGGTACACGCACGCCTTCTTCCCGTGGCGGCGGTTCGACGAAGCCGCCGAGGCGGGGGGTGGCTGTTCGGGCGGAAGGGGGACGGGTACGTCGCGCTGCGATCGCTGCGCCCGTCGCGGTGGGCGGAGGCGGGCGAGCGGAGCGTGCTCAATCCGCTGACGAGTGGCGACCGGTCGTCGCTGGGGAGCATGAGCGGGCGGCAGGTGGATTTGGGGCCGAGCGGCCCGCCGGCGCCGTACGACCGGATCGCGCTGGGGCACCGCAACGTGTGGGTGTGCGAGCTGGGGCGGCGGGCGACGCATGGGGTGTTTGGCGAGTTTGTGCGGGCGATCGGCGCGGCGCGGCTGGAGGGGGATGAGTGGGAGCTGGCGTACGAATCGCCGTCGCTGGGGCTGGTGGAGGCGGGGTGGAGCGCGCCGCTGCGTATGGGCGGGAAGGAGATTACGCTGCACGACTACCCGCGGTACGAGACGCCGTACTGCCGGGCGGACTTTGGCGCGAAGCGGTACGAGATCCGGTGTGGCGACCTGAGCCATACCATTTCCGATTGATCGCAGAACCGGAAGGAGCGCGCGGCCGTATCCGTGTTTCGAGTGTCATTTCAATCGGAAGACGTGAGCGCGGGTCGGCATGGAGATCGGTGAGCTGTGGTGGGAGGAGCACAACCTCATCGAGCTCGCCGGGCACCGGATCACGCGCGGGGAAGTGGAGTCGGTCGTCGACAACGACGCCTGGGTGGCGTACGTGCACCCGAGATACCCGGAGCAGGTCAGGGTCATCGGGCCGACGTCAGGTGGGCGCTTCCTGACCGTGGTGCTGGAGCCGGAAGAAGAGCCGGGTGTGTGGCGGCCGGTGACGGGATGGGACGCCACGCCCGGTGAACGGCAGTACTATAGAGAGAACTACCGATGAGCGCGGCGCGCGGCGTGGACACTGGCGAGCGGATGGCGGAGCCGCCACGCGCCGCGCGGCGGGTGCCGACGCCGCCGAGCGAGCACGAAGACCGAGGGGCGTGGAAGCTGGTAGGACGCGGGGATGGGACACCCGGCAAGAAGGTGTTGTCCAGCTACCTGGTGCGCTTCAACCGGGAGCAGGCGGACTGGATTGACCAGGAGTGCGAGCGAACTGGGGTGACGCCGTTCGAGCTGATCCAGCGCCTGGTAGATCAGGCGAGATCATCACAGACCAAGTAGGGCTCTAGGGGCCGCCGTTACGGAGCGCGGCGGCCGACTAGCCTCCCAACCCGTACAGCGCCGCCGCGTTGTCGTAGAACAGCCCGCGTCCCACGTCCAGCGCTTCGGACTCAGAGACGAAGCCCTCTTCGATGAGTGACGCCAGGGCGGCGGCGACGTTCTCGCGGGCCACGATGAGGTGGCCGTAGATCGTGTCGACCCAGTAGAGGTCGTCGCCGAAGCCCAGGACCTTGTTCCAGGGGACCATGCGCAGCCACTCGCGCAGCGCGGTCACGCACGCGTCGGGCGAGTAGATGTGGATCCAGGACATGTTGAGGAAGACGTTGGCGCAGGTCTTCGCCAGCACGGCCGCCTCTCGCAGGTACGGAAAACCGGCGTGCGAGATGTCGAAGCGCGCGTCGCGGTTGGCGCGGACCAGGTCGATCATCGGCGCGAGTGGCGCGCCCTCGAGGCTGCCGTACGTTCCGGCGCGCGGTCCGACGTGGAACTGGACGGGCAGCCCGGCGGCGGTGGCGGCGCGCACGCAGGCGAAGACCAGGTAGTCCTCGAGCACACGTCCGTCGGCCGAGTCCAGACCAGCGTAGCCGCCGTCGAGCAGCGTGCGGTAGACGCGCGCCGCGTCGGCGGGCGCGCGCTCCTTGAAGTCCATCGGCCGGTGGTAGCTCTGCGAGAGCTTGACGGCCGGCGCGCCCGCCTTGTGCCACAAGACACACGTCTGCTGGATGGCGCCGAGCAGGTCGTCCAGCGACCGCAGGGAGACCCGGTAGTCGCGCTCGAGTGCTTCGACGCTCTCGCGTGAGCGGAGCATGCTCCACCGGTTCAGGCGCGGCATGGGCAGGAACAGCTCGCGGTCGACGTCGACCAGGTCCTCCATTTGCACCAGGCTGACCGAAATGGTGGCGCGGTCGCGCAGCACCTCGCGGTAGTGGCCCGGTCGGCGCGCGGCGCGGATGGCGTCGGAGAGCGGCCCCACCGTCTCCGCGCTGAGCCCGTCGATCCCGAAGGTGGCGCGCCACCCCTCCAGCAAGCACTGGCTGAAGCCCGTCAGACGCACGCGCCGCCAATAGGGCTCGAAGCGCCGCCAGCGCTCCTCGAGCGGCGCCGCCGGATCCGCGACGTGCTTCAGCTCGTCGGCGCTCATGCCGGCCGACTGCAGATCCGCCGCGGGGTAGGGATGGGCGAAGTACACCAGCGCGTCGAGCTCGGTCTGCAGCCGCTCGGCTTCCGGGATGACGTGCGAGTGGTCGTTCAGCGTCGGAGTCGCCGCCAGCGCCCGCACCAGGTCGCGTCGGAGCTGTCGGGATGGCGTTGTCAACTGATTGACAGCGCAGTATAGTGGGTTATCGGCGATGTGCCGACCAGGTGAATAGGAGACGCACCATGACTCGACGTCGAGTACTTCTGGGCGGATTGACCGGCGCGAGCGGCGCGGCGCTGGTCGCGTGCGCGGGCGTGGGTGGGAGTGGAGCCGACAAGGGGGCGGGTCAGCCCGCGACGACCGCCAAGACGACCGCCGGCCCGATCTGGATCCTGGACCATCCGCTCCAGCTGCCGGTGCGGCGGGCGCTCGAGGCGAGGATCGCCGAGTTCGAGAAGGCGTTCCCCGGGGCCAAGGTGGAGTACGACGGCGTCGTCGAGCCCAACGACAACCAGGAGAAGTTCCAGATCCTCCTCGCGGCGGGCACGATGCCCGACGCGTCGGCCACCCATACCGCCTTCCTGCAGCAGTACCAGCACTTCAGCGACCTGGCGCCGTACCTGGCGAAGGACAAGTCGCTCAAAGCGGACGACTATTTCCCCACAATCTTCGGCGCGTTCAAGGTGCCGGTGAACAACACGCCGCGCCAGATTGGCATCCCGCGTGAGGTGCACGCGACGATCATGTACTACTCCAAGCCCGCGCTTTCGGCGGTGGGGCTGAAAGAGCCGACGAAGGACTGGACCCACGCCGACTTCGTTGAGATGGGACTCAAGCTGACCGAGTGGAAGGCCGATCCCCAGCAGGCGAAGTGGGCGATCGAGAACGCGACCAACCTGGGCGGCGCCTCATCCGGCCTGGGTATGTTCTGGCAGTACGGCGCCGAGTTCTTCAGCGCCGACGGCAAGCAGTGCATCGTCGACCAGCCGGCGGCGCGTGAGGCGCTCCAGTACCTGGCCGACCTGGTCACGCGGCACCACATTGGCCCATCGCCCGCTGAAAACACCGCGAGCGGCCTGACGGGCTCGCAGCAGGGCAAGTTCGGCACGGGGCGCTTCAAGATGTACGCCTCCAACCAGAACACGGCGCCGGTGGGGACGAACGCCGTCTCGTTCGACTGGGACATGGTGCCGCTGCCGCAGATGCCCGGCAAGAAGCGCGCGACGCGCATGGCGGGCAACGCCTACGGGATCATCACACAGGGCAAGAACAAGAACCCCGACCTCGCGTGGGAGCTGATCAAGTACTTCGTCGGCGAGCAGGGCTCGATCGCCCAGGTCCAGGCGGGCAACTTCATGTCCCACAAGAAGGCGGTGGAGAAGTGGCCCGAGACGCGCGCCCCCGCCAAGAACGGTCGCCTGGTCTTCGACGTGATGGAGAGCTGGGCGCGCCTGGAGAACCGGCCCAAGGGGTGGGACAAGGCGATGGTGCCGATCAACCGCGAGTGGACGCGCGTCCAGAACGGCGAGCAGTCGGTGAGCGAGATGGTGACGGTGGTGAAGCCTGAGGCGGAGGCGATCCTGAAGCAGGAGCAGACGTAGCACTCAGGGCAGTCGCGGCCCTCACCCCAGCCCTCTCCCCCTGGCAGACGGAGTTACAGGATGGGTAGGTCTGGGGGATGGTAACCGGGCATGGACTGGGAGGCGGCGTAGCCTTCCAGTCCGGGCCTGGGGCTGGTGGTGCTCTGCCACGGGGTGCCGCAGCGCGCGGAGATGACGGCCCACTCCCCGGCGGTGAGGTTGCCGTGGTGGTGGTACAGGAACCGCCGCAGGCCCGCGCGGCCGGCCGCCTCGAGCATCCGGTCGAGGTCGTGTGCCGTGAACGGCTCGCCGTCGTGGGGCTTGCGCCCGGCGTCGACCCACGGGCACACCCGTTCGGGATCCCCGCCCATCGCGGCGATGGCGCGCTCGGTCTCGCGCACGACGATCGTGTCGAAGAACTCCTGCGGAAAACCCAGATCGAAGTCGCGTAGTGACGTGACGCCGGGCAGCTCCAGCCCGAACAGCGCCGTGACGAAGCGCAGCGCGCCGCGCTCGCTCAGTCCGGGGCTCCACTCGATCAGCGTCTGCACGTAGCGTGCGACGGTGCCGTACAGACCGTCGAAGCCGCGGTGCCAGAAGTAGTGCTTGCACAGCAGCACGTCGAGGATTCCGCCCAGCCGGCCGTAGTCGTAGCCGCAGAGCGAGGACCAAGCGGCCGAGCGCGGCCCGGCGGCGAGCTTGATCGGGCCCCGGGCGGTGGAATCCATGTGCTGGTCGACCATCTCCTTGAGGCGACGGTACGTCTCGGTCAGGGACTCGAGCCGGAAGCTCAGCCACTCGGCCAGCGCGGGGTCGTTGCCGAGCAGCCCGAACGCGCCGACGAAGCCCCCACCGCCGCCGCCCCAGATGGCGATATCGCGGTCCGTCAGGCCGTGCAGACGCGCGAAGAGGCGGTCCTTCGCGCCGACCATGCGCGCGTAGTCGTAGCCCAGGCGCGCGGCGCCTCCGGCCACGCTCTGCGGGAGGTCGTTGAAGATGGAGGAGCGCGCGTTCTGGTGGAAGGGGGCGATCTCGTAGCCCCACTCGGGGCCGTCGAGCACCGCGCCGTCGGCCATGGGGTACTGCTCCATCGCGTCCACCAGCCGGGCCGCATTCACGAGCCGTGTCTGGTCATCGACCATGATGGGGCCGCGGGACCCCGGTCCAGCTCCGTAGTGGGGGCAGAAGAGCCAGACCTGCCAGCCGCGGTCCTTGGCGTTCTGGAGCGTGCGCGAGAAGAGGTCGCGCTTCGTCGCGACGTCGGCCGTGACGCTGCCCGCGCCCGCGCTTGCGGGAGTGGCGTCCGGGCGCTTCCACCACAGCGAGCCGGCGTCGCCGGCCGGCGCGGGGGGCTCGACGCCAAAGCGCTTGTAGACCTCGGGGTTGGCGTCGAAGGTGTAGGTCTTGTCCTCGAACGCGAGCGGGCCGATCACCAGACCGTCGACGCCCCCCGCGGCCCAGGCGTCGAAGAGGCGCTCGTGGTCCGCCATGATCGGCTCGAGGTGCCGCATCACGTCCATCCAGAAATTCATCGTTCGTCCAATCCCATCGCTTTCCATCCTGCGTCGGTCATGCGGTGTGGTGTCCACGCCGGCTCCCACACCGGGGTCACGATGACCGACCCCACGCCGAGCACGCTCGCCAGGCGCTCCTGGATCGGCCGCCCGAGGTAGCGGTACTGCGGCCGGCCGCGGTGCGGCATCGTGAGCAGGATCTCGACGTCGCCGCCGTTCCGGAGGCGCACGTCGTAGACGTAGCCCATGTCCACGACGTTGGCGTCTACCGTGTAGAACATGTCGTCCGGCACGGCGCGCATCGCGTCCCAGATAGCGGCCTTGAGTGGAGCATCCGCAGGCGTTTCGCCCGGGCCGGCGAGCGTGCCGTGCGGCGCGCCGGCGCCGCGCGTGGGCGGCAGATCGCGCGCGGGGCTGACCGCCAGCCGCGCCAGGAGCGAGCGGCGCCACTCTTCCAGCCGTTCCTTCCCGCCGTCCGCGGCGTAGGGCTCTACCAGGTACGCGTTGCGCTGCGAGAGCGTGTCCCCCGCGCGCAGCTGCGGATCGCCGCGCAGCGCCCAGCGGCTCCACAGCTGCCCGTGCCCCTTGTAGTCCAGCGCCGGCGCGTCCGCGTGGTACAGGCGCGCACTGCCGCCCCCCTCCAGCTCGTGCCGCAGCCGGAGGGAGAAGAACGCGTCGCCGCTCTGCCGGTGGAAGAAGCCCACGCCCCACATGCGCTCCGCCTGTTCCCTCGGCGCCGGCCCTTCGTGTGCCTTCCCCGCCTCGTCCATCCACAGCAGATCGGTGAACGCGTAGCCCGAGAAGACCCACTCATCATCCCGCAGGTAGTTCAGCTCGAAGTCCTGCACCGCGCGCATCGTCCCTTCCTTCAGCAAAAACGGCGCGCCCGCGTAGAACACGTACGAGACGTCCACCAGCATGCGCGCCGCGGTGAAGACCGGGTGCAGCGGACTGTGCGGGAAACCCCACCGCCGCACGATGGTGCACACCGGCCCGCGCACCACCTCATAGCTCCGCACGCGCTCCCAGTTGGTCACGCGGAACTTCTGAAACTTATTCGAAGCCAGGTAGTCGTGCGCCCAGTCGATATGCGGCGGCTCGCCGTGCCCCTCCCCACCCGCGAACAGCTCGAGCCCGTGCGCCCGCTTGTAGCGCAGCCGCTCGAGCTGCCCCGTCTGGGGTGAGAGCGTCGCCACCGCGTGCTCGTTCTCGATCTCCAGCGCCACCCCCTCTCCCCGCACCGCCAGGTCCGTGACGTAGTGCGGCAACTCCGCTGCGGGATTGCCGGCGAACACAACGAACGTCGCCCTCCCGCGCGGTGCCACGCTCGCCTGCCACACCAGACGCGCGGTGCGTTCATCCCCCCGCGAGCCGCCGCGCGTACGCTCCTCGCCGTACACCTGGCT
>DASTZM010000385.1:0-16121 GCA_035764305.1 Chloroflexota bacterium
GAGCGTAGCTCGACGGGTCCCCAAGAATCAGCTAGGGGTCTGGGGAGCGCAGCGTCCCCAGGCTACTTACCACCGTAGCGGGCATACGATTCCGCCAACAGCGAATCGACCTTCCCCTTCGCATCCCTCAACGCATCCGCCGCACTCTTCTCCCCCCTCCACACCGGCGCCAAAGCGTTATCCACCTCCGTCCTGATCGGCTGGAAGTCCACCATGATCTGGTTGGGCCCGATCTGCGTGTGCGGTCCTGCCCCCTCCACCACCTTCTTGATGTCCGCCAGCGGCTGCTTCGACTTGCCGGTCTTCAGCCAGTCCTCCAGCAGCGACTTCAGCACCGGCTGAAACGCGTTCGCCACCAGGATCTTCTGGCCCGCCTCGGTCACGTTGTACTTGACGAACGCCCACGCCGCCTCTCGGTTCTTACTCTCCTTCGAGATCATCAGCGGGTTGATGAAGTTGATGTTCTTGTTGTCCTTCTGGCGCGGCGCCGGCGCAACGCCCCACTCGAAGGCCGAATCCTTGTCCACCGTCGGCCACTCGGACCCGGTGTCGAACACCATCGCCAGGTTCCCCGTCGTGAACATCTTCGTGTAGCTCGGCGACGGGCTGCCCAGCGTGCTGCGATCGGCGTCGCTCGGCCAGACCAACAGCTTGGTAATCAGATCGGCCTGCGCCTGCATCGCCGCCTGCACCTCCGGCGAGCCAATGTTGCTCTGCTTGGCGATGCCCTTCTCGTAGTGGTCCTTGATGAAGAAATCGCCCCCGAACAGATACGCTGCGCCCCACGTCCGCGGCTGCGCGCCCATCGCGAAGCCCCACACCTTGTTGCCCGCGTTCGTCACCTTACGCGCCGCCTCCACCATCGCGTCCCACGTCCAGGACTTGTCGTCCCAATCGACCGGCGGCAGCTTCACGCCGGCGCGCGACAGCAGGTCCTTGTTGTAGTACAGGAACGTCGCGAACCGCTGGTTGAACGAGAGGCCGTAGAGCTTGCCGTCGCGCTTCCAGGCGTCGTGCACCGTCGCGAAGTACTGGGTCATGTCCAGCTTGTCGCGCGTGACCAGGCTCTGGATCTCGCCGATCATGCCCTTGGCGTAGTAGTCTCCGAAGCCGCTCTGCCCCCAGTGAGTCCACACGTCGGGCGGCGTGCCACCCGCCTGCAGCGCCGTCAGCTTGGGATCGAAGTCCGCCGATCCCGGCACGGTCTCGAGGTTCACATTCACGCTCGGCGTCACTTGCTTGAAGCCCGACACCGCGGCCTGCTCCCACGCCAGCTCGGCGGCGTTGGCGCGCATGAACCACTGGACCGTCCCGGTTAGCGCTTTCGGCACCGCCGGAGCGCCGCCGTCGGACTGGCCGCTCGCGCCGCACGCCGCGAGCAGCCCCGCCCCCGCCAATCCCGCCGCGCCCCGCAGCGCGACCGTCCGCCTGGTTGTCTTCACTGCCATCGTGTCTCCCTATCTACTGTGAGCGCGGCGGTCTGGCGCCGCACGACCATCTGACTTTCAGCTCCATCGGGACCTGCTGCCTGCGCTCCTCGTCGGGGATCTCCTCCCGGCGCACCAGCCGCAGCAGCAGCCGTGCCGCCGCCTGCGCCATCTCGAACTTCCGCGCCTGCACCGTCGTCGCGGGCAGTCCGAGCGCGTCACGCGCGTCGGGGTCCTCGTCGCCCATGACGAACGCCAGCTCTTCCGGCACCCGGACCCCCGATCTGTCGATCGCGCGCACCGCCGCCGGCGCCAGCGTGTAGCTGAACAGGACCAGCCCGGCTTCGCCGTTCGGCGCGATGTCCCGCAGGCTCTCTATCAGCGCGCCCGCAGCGGCCTCGGCTTCGGCGGCGCCCGGCGCGTCGCCAACGGGGACAAAGCGCTCCAGCTCGCTCTCGCTCTCGAGACCTCGCGCGGCGAATGCCTCTCGAAAACCGCTCAGCTCGGGCCGCCCCGCCAGCGGCGCGCCGCCTCGGTAGGACGCCGCGAGCAGGCCCACGCGCCGTCGGCCCAGCGCCAGCAGATGCTCGGTCGCCAGCCGCGCGCCCTGTCTCCGGTCCGCGATGACCCACGGCAGCGCGGCGTGCTCGCGGTTAAGCACCACCGCCGGCCGGCCCAGGTCGGCCAGCTCGCCCAGGTGATCCTCCGAGATCTGCGTGCCCACGAGCAGCACACCGTCCGCCTCACGCCGGCGCAGGATGTGCGCCGGCCGCCAGCCCTCCCCTGCGCGTCGGCCATAGGCCGTGTACAGCACCACGGTGTGGTCTTCCTCCTCGGCCGCCGCCGCCAGGCCGCGGATGAAGTCCGAGAAATACGTGTTCGCGAACGCCGGCTCGATCCCACCGATCACCACCGCGAGCCGCCCGGTACGCCCCGACGGGAGAGTCGCCGCCCCGGCGTGAGGGTGATAGTCCAGTTCATGCACCGCCGCCAGGACCCGCCGGCGCGTCTCGTCGCTGATCGGTCGCGTGCGATTCAGCGCATAGTGCACCGTGCTGATCGACACGCCGGCGCGCGCGGCGATGTCCTTGATCGTCGGGTTGGCCGGTGGCGCCGCTCCCATAGTCGAAACGATTCGATCATAGGCGACGCGCCCCCCGGCGTCAAGCGTATGATCTGAGAGCGCCTCGCCGATGGCCACCTTCTGGGAGCCCCCCGCCCTTCTCCCCGTCGCCTCTCTCGTGGCGCTCACCGGCGCCGCGTTGTACTACGGTCTGCGGCCCGCGCTGCGCGCCCCCCTCCCCGTGGTGACCTCGGAGGAGGACGAAGTCTGGGGCACCGACGACCCGCCGCCCCCGCCGAAGCGTCCCTATGCCTACCCCCTCGACCGCGCCGCCGAGGTCAGCGCCGTCGAGGCCAGCGCCGTCGAGGAAACACCCGCCGCAGCCGAGCCAGCCGAGCCAGCCGAGGCACCTGCTCCAGTTGCAGTCTCTGAAGACGGGAGCGATGACGACGAGCCCTCGCTCGCCGATCTCTTCCGTCCCAAACGACGCCGGCCACCGCCCGATGCCACGCCCCAAGATTGAGCGCGTTACCGACGACGAGTACCGGATCATCTTCGATCGGCCACTCGAGTACGACGTCGCCTTGATGTACTTCGGCTTCTACCCCCGCACCCGCCTGTTCTGGAAGAACGGCAAAGTGGTATCGGTCATCGCTCCCGCGGCAACCTACGAGCAGATCGTCCGTGACTTCAGCGACGACGAGGAGGACGCTAACCGGCTGGCAGCCGAGTCCTGATCTCGACCGGCCGGTCGCTCTTGGCCGACTCGAGCCCGGCCAGCAGCACCTCGGTCACGTGGCGCGCCGTCCAGGCATTCGAGACCGGCGGCTGCGCGTTGCGCGCGATGCAGTCCAGCCAGTGCTGGTGCGCGTCCCCCTTGCCGAACGGCGCCACGTCCACCGCGTGCGGCACCGGGGGGATGTCCTCACGCGTGTAGGAGCCCGGCTCCCAGCGCGTCAGCGGGTTCCCCGTATGTCCCGGCGTCACCAGCTTGCCCCGTGTGCCGTGCACGTGCAGGAAGCGCGACTGCGCCGGGTCCGCCCACCCAGTCTCGACCGTCCCCAACGCCCCACTCTCGAACTCGAGCAGCAGCGTCGCCGTGTCCTCCAGCTCGGTCGGCTTATCGACCGTTGCAGCCCGCCCGAAGACGCGCTTCACGCTCCCACCGCACACCACCACCTGGGAGCACGCGTACACCCCCATGTCGAACAGCGCTCCGACCGACGCCCGCTTCGCGTCGAAGAACCACAGGTCGTCGCTTCTCTCCTCGAAGGCATCGCGCACCTCGGCGTAATACACCTCGGGCCCGCCGTGACTGCTCCGCCCCGTGACGCCCGAAATCTTGCCGATCGCTCCGCTCTCAATCTGGTCGCGCGCGGCGTAGACCGTGGGCGCGAAGTGCGGCAGAACCAGCACCGTCCGGTCCGTCGCCTCGACCGCCTTGACGAAGCGCTCGGCATCCTCCATCGTGTCGCACAGCGGCTTCTGCATCAGCAGGTGCTTGCCCGCTTGCAGCGCGTCTACCCCCGCCGGCACATGCAGCGGATGTGGGAGCGCCACGATCACCCCATCCAGCTCGGGGTCCTTCAGCATCTCCTGGTAGTCGTGCGTCCAGCGCGGTACGCCCCATCGCTCCGCCAGGATCTTCAGCCGGTGCTCAGAGCGGCCCGACAGCCAGGTGACCTTGACGTCGCTCAGGTTGGCCAGCTGCGGCAGGTGGAGCTTGTTGGCGATCCCGCCGGCCCCGATGATCCCGACGTTCATGCCTTTTCGACGGTCACCGTCTCGCCGGACCGGACATTCTTGAAAACCGTCGCGTCGCCGTCTACCTTGCCGAAGACGTTCACCGGCGAGGCCGGGCGGATCTCGTCCGCCGTTTGCGATGCGGGGGTAGGCCCGAAGAAAATGCAGAACGCGCTACCCGGCGGCCAGTACCCCAGGTCGCCCATCTCGACCGTCGCCCTGCCGTTCTCCTCGCCCGCCTTGACGGGGATCGAGAAGTAGATCTCATCGCCCCACGTGCTCGCGCGCGCCGTGATCGGCAGCGCGCTCCACACCGCCTCCGCGGTCTTCGAGTCGTTGAGCGCCGCGGTCGCCGAGACACCGCCCGCGGTGATGCGGACAGCGCGCACTACTTCAGCCCCTTCTGCTCCACCACTTCCTTGTTTACCGGCGTCTTGGGCGCCTTACCCGAGAGCACGTTGATGATGTTGTCCGCCGCCAGCTCGCTCATGTCGTTGCGCGTCTTGATCGACGCCGAAGCGATGTGCGGCACGATCAGGCAGTTCTCGAGCGTCAGGAGCTTGTGGTCGGCGGCCAGCGGCTCGGGCTCGGTCACGTCCAGCCCCGCCGCCCAGATCGTGCCGTTAGTCAGCGCGTCGTAGAGCGCGTCCGGGTCGACGATCGGGCCGCGCGCGCTGTTGATCAGCACCGCGGTCTTCTTCATCATCCCCAGGCGCTCCTTGTTCATCAAGTGGCGCGTCTCCTCCGTCAGCGGCGTGTGCACGCTGACGAAGTCCGACTCGCGCAGCACCTCCTCGATCGAGTTCCGGTACTCGTACCCGTACTGCTGCTCTAGGTCCTGTCGCCGGTAGGCGTCGTAGTAGATCACCTTCATCTCGAAGCCCGCCCCACGCCGCGCCATCGCCGCGCCGATGCGCCCCATCCCGATCAGACCCAGCGTTGCGTGGTGGACGTCCTGCCCCATGAAGCCCAGCGGCTCCCACGTCTTCCACTTGTCGTCCTTCACGTACTGTTGCGCCTGCGGGATCATCCGCGCCGTCGCCATCAGTAGCGTGAACGCCAGGTCGGCCGTCGTGTCGGTCAGCACGTCGGGCGTGTTCGTGCCGATCACGCCGCGCTTCGTCATCTCCGGGACGACGAAGTTATCGAACCCCACCGCCAGGTTGGCCACGACCTTCAGCTGCGCGCCCGCGGCGTCGAGCAGCTCGGCGTCGATCTTCTCGGTCAGCAGCGACAGGATCGCGTCGGCGCCCTTGACGCGGCGCAGCAGCTCATCCCGCGGGATCACCTTGTCCTCGGCCCACTGGTCGATCTCCCAGCCCGACTGCTTGCGCAGCTTCTCCGGACCGATCGAAGGGATGTTGCGTGTGATGAAGACCTTTGGCATCTGTCTCGCTCTCTAGCTCGTCTTCTTTGCCGCCGTCGTTCGGGTCCGCGTCGGCGTCGTCTTCGGCGCCTGGACCTTGGCCCAGGCCTCTTCCATGACCCGCCGGCAGTTGGCCATCAGGATGTCCTGGCGCTCGCCCGGCAGCGGACGCACCTCGAACGTGACGACCGGGCGACGCGTCGGCAGCTTCTTCTTGAAATACCCAATCTCGAACAGTGTCGACAGGAACTCGGTCAGGTCATCCGCGTCGTTCTCGCCCCCCGGCAGGCCGAACCGCGGGTGCTTGTCGCCGTAGCTCGGGTGGTTGACGTCCTTCATCTGGCAGTTGCCGATGTGGGCGTGGATGATGTGGTCTTTCGCCTGCGTCAGCGACTCCCTGATTGTCTCGCCCAGCAGCGGGATGTGCGAGAGGTCGATCGTCAGGCCGAAGTTCTTGTGCTTTGCCTTGACCTGGTCGGCCACCTTCACCGCGTCACGCGTCGGGCCCAGCAGCGACTTCTTCTCGATCGATCGGTCGAACGTCTCCAGCGAGACCGTCAGCTCGTAGTCGCGCGCTTGGTTGGTGGCGTACTCGCAGATCTCGTTCAGGCTCTTGACCACCTGGTCCAGTGCGCGCTCGCGGTTCTCCTCGCCTTGCCAGGACTCGAGCCCGTCGATCATCGCCAGCAGCTTGCAGCCGTGCTCGTACGCCTGGTCGATGCTGCTCTTGATCTCCCCCACCGCGGCGCGCCGTGCATCCTCGTCCAGCGCCGCCGTGTTCAGCTTGTTCATCAGAATCCCGGGCTGCGCGCCGAAGCCCAGGTCCACGTGTGCCATGTCGGCCACGTCGCGCACCTTGCGGCGCACCTCCGGGTTCTTGATCTTCGTGATCTCGAGCACCTCGAAGAACGGATCCGCGGCGACGCGCTCAATCGAATGCAGCGCGTCGTCGTTCCCCTGCATCGTCTCGGGGAACATCATGAAATGCACGAGCCCCACCTGCATGTAGGCGCTCCAAGGCGTATCCATCGGCCCGAAGGGTAGCGACTTCTAGGCTACGCGGTCCCGAAATACCGATCCCCGAAGTCTCCAAGCCCCGGCAAAATGAACTTCCTCCCATTCAACCCCCGATCCAAAACCGCACAGTAGATCGAGCACTCCGGAAACCTCCTTTCCACCTCCGCCACCCCCTCCGGCGCCGCCACCACGCTCACCAGCCGCACGTCCGTCGCCCCCGCCTCCGTCACGATCTCCAGCGTCGCACACGCCGATCCGCCCGTCGCCAGCATCGGCTCCAGGATCATCACCCGGCTCCCCGCCAGCGGGGACGGAAGCTTGCGGTAGTAGCCACGCGCCACCGCCGTCTCCTCGTCGCGCTCCAGCCCGACGAAGCCCACCTTGGCGCCAGGAAACAAGTTCCCCACCGTCTCCAGCATCGCCAGCCCCGATCGCAGCACCGGCACGAGCACCACCTGGTCCGCCAGCCGCCGCACCGGCGCGCGTTCCAGCGGGGTCTCGACGTGGTCGTCGCGCAGTGCCAGATCGCGCGTCGCCTCGAAGCACAGCAGCTGCGTCAGCAGCCTCGCGTAGCGGCGGAAATCAGCCACGTCGGTCTCCCGCGCCCGCAGGTAGCCCAGGCAGTCCTCTATCAGCGGATGATCGACCGTGTGCAGGCGATTCACGTGCGTGTTCCTCCGGCTGCTGAGGCGTATTGATACCCGTAGCGCACCTCATCGCCCGGGCGCACGCGCGCGACGAACAGGTCGACACCCGCTCCCAGGTCGACGCGCTCCACCAGACCCGGCTGGTCGCTCGTGTTCCGTCCCAGATCGGGGAACACCACCGCGGCGATCCCCGGCGGCACGCGATACGTCGTCCGCCGTTCCCAGTAGCGGCTCGTGTCGGTCACCGCCCCCGCCACGGCGACGTCGAACAGCAGCTCGATCTTGTGCTGCGGCAGGTAGTAGCGATACTGGCGCGAGCGGTCATACGCCACGATCAGCGTCGACTCGGGCGGGTACGCGCGCCGGATCTCGGCCAGCTGCCGCTCGAAGATGCGGTCGATCTGACTGATCTCCTTCCACCGGCCTTCGCCGTTCGCGGCGAAGAACAGCGCCGTGTTCGAGACGCCGATCGCCGCCACGGCCAGCCCGGCCGCCGGCAGCACCCAGCCGCCCCGACTTCGCAGCGCCTCGCGCACGTCCTCCAGCAGCCCGAGAACCGCCTCTGCGGCGTAGACGCTCAGCGCCGGCAGGAGCGACAGGACGTAGCCCGGGTTGCCGATGTGCACCGTGACGTAGAACACCAGCGGCGGCCCCAGCCAGAGCAGCACGAAGCGCACGCGCGCGTCCGCCACGACGCGCGGCGGCGAGAAATACCGTCCGATGAAATACACCATCGGCATGAGCGCCAGCCCTAGCCCGTTGTAGAGGAACCCGACCAGCGCTCGCGTGTTCTCGAGCACGCCCAGCAGCAGCTTGCCCGCCCCCGAAGTGGTCTGAATGAAGTAGGCGTAATAACCCCCACTCGCTGCCTGGTAGGCGCTCCACCCACCGCTCAGCACCACCATCGGGACGTACCAGGCCAGCACGACGATCCCCATCACGCCGAAGCCGAGCGCCAGGAGCGTCAGCCGGTCCCGCAGCGACCGGCGCGCGCTGAGGGACGCGTACAGCCAGAGCGGCGACAGGAAGGGAAGCAGCTCACTCCGGAACCCAGCGCCGAGGGCAATTGCTCCCGCCGTGACCGGCACCAGCCACGCCGCTCCGCTCTCGCGGATCAGCATGCAGAGCCACGCCACCAGCGCGCTGAACAGGGTAAGAAAGGCGTACGGGTAGGCGACGACGCCTTGCCCCCACAAGAGCGAGCTGGTCGCCAGTAGTACCGCCGCGAGCACGGCCGTCCGCCGGCCGTACAGGCGATCTGCGGCGAGCGTGAGGCACGTGACCGCGAGTCCGCTCGCGACCACGCTCAGCCACACGTACGCTGCGTTCGCGTCTCCCATGAGCGCGTGCAGGACCCGCGCGCTGGCCACGTACACCGGGTAACCGGGTGGCTGCGGCTGATGGAAGGCGACGTTGTACCGGTCGAGCGCGAGGGCGAAGTTTGCGCTGTCCCAGGCAAACAGCGTGCGGCTGCGGAACGGAATCCGTGAGAGGGCGGTCAGCAGCCCCAGGCCGGCGGCGAGCGCGGCGAGCGAGCGCTGGCTAGCGCGCCGCGGGGGCGCCGTCATCCGGCAGGTCGGGCAGCGCGAACGCACCGCTTGCGTCGGGCGCGAAAGGGACGCTCCGGATCACAGCGTCCGTGTTGAGCGGGCCGTAAATGTGCGGGAAGCGCTCGCCCGTCTCCACCGCGTCGAACTGAATCGGCGCCTGGACCCGCGAGGAATCGATGCACAACAGGACCAGATCCGCGTGCTCCTTGAAGCGAGCGTTCGCGACGCCGAGGACCTGCGCCCGCGTCGAGCAGTGGATGAATCCCTCGATGTCGAGCGACTCGGTGCGGTAGGCGCCGGCGAACCGCGCGCGGTCCCATTGCACCCGCGACGTGATGTGGAACAGGACGGCCATGTCGCGGGCGGCGCCCCTAGGATACCCCGGTAGCCTGTTGCTAGAGTAGGGCGCACACCGCCATGGTCTCCTGGCCCCCCGACTGGCAGCAGAAGCTGATCGAGGCGCTCCAGCGCACCGGCGCCGACCGCGCCTGCCCTCGCTGCGGCCACGACGATTTTCAGCTGCTCGACGGCTACATCAGCCTTCCGGTCCAGGCCCGCCTGGGCGACGGCCCCGTCGCGAGCGTGCCGACCGTCGCGACCGTCTGCGAGCGGTGCGGCTTCCTTTCCCAGCACCTCGTGAACGTGCTGCTGGCACAAGAGATCGACGACGCTCCCGGAGGTCCTCCCAGCGGGAACGGCAGCGGTTCGGCACCATAAGGGCATGCCAATCAAACCCCAGCAGCCCGACCGAGCGATGCTCATGGATCAGCTCGGCTGGGACGACGTCACCGACCAGAACCTCAACTTCCTCCGAGCGATCGGCGTCGAGTGCGTCCGCGTCGCCATGCCCCGTTTCGTCTCCGGCGGCAAGAGCCTTGAGGAGCAGACCGACGAGTTCACGCGCATGCGGAAGTTCGTCGAGGACCACGGGATCAGGCTGATCGCGCTTCACGGCGGGCCTGGTAAGGACGACATCGTCTACGGCCGCGAGGGTCGCGAAGCGCAGTTGGAGCACTGGATCACCGCCGTGCGCGCCGTCGGCGCCGCCGGTGTGCCGATGACCGGTCTGACCTTCCAGCCGATCGGCCACTTCCGCACCAAGAGCACCGTCGGCCGCGGCGGCGCGCTCCTCTCCACCTTCAACTTCGACGAGTACAAGGCGCGCCCGCGCCAGTATTCGCGCGCCGACTCCGACGAGGCGCAGGACTTCACCGGCCGCGAGCTGAGCGAGGACAAGCTCTGGCAGAGCGCCGAGTGGTTCTACAAACGCATCATCCCAGTTGCCGAAGAGGCCGGCGTGCGCGTCGCCCTCCACCCCGACGATCCGCCCATCCCCGATCCACTCGGCGGCGCCGCGCGCATTGTCACCTCGCTCGAGAACTACGACCGCATTTACAACATCGCCCCCAGCCCCTCCAACGCGATGCTCTTCTGCCAGGGCTGCTTCGCCGAGATGGGCGAGGACATCTACGAGGCGATCGCCTACGCCTCGTCAGCCGGCCGGATCTGCTACGTCCACTTCCGGGACATCGTCGGCACCCCCTACAACTTCCAGGAGGTCTTCATCGACGAGGGCGACAACGACATGCGCAAGGCCATGGAGACCTACCGCGACAACGGCTTCGCCGGACCCTTCATGATGGATCACACGCCGCGCATGCCGGAGGGCTTCAACACGTGGCATGGCCACGCCTACGCCAACGGCTACATCAAGGCGCTGATTCAGACGGTGTACGGAAAGGGCTAGAGCGGGGCCAGGAGCGCGCCCTACGCCGTCGCGTTCTTCTGCGACGCGACCGCGCGCTGGTATGCGGTGACCTCGCTGCGGTGCTGCCACTCTGATCCCGCAAAGAGCACCGCGACGATCACGCCGACGAGCGACGAGGCGAGCATGCTCTCGCCCTGCGTCGCGGGGACCGACGCTACCGACGCGAGCATCGCCGATAGCAGCACCGCGCGGGTGCCCCACATCTGCAGGCTGCTAGGCCGTGCGAAGGTGAACGCCAGCCCCATCCGCCAGCTTCCTCCGGGCAGCTCCGCGCTGTAGACCACGCGTGCCTCACGCCCCTGCCAATGTGATCCGCCGACCGTCGGATCCGTAGGCGTGATCCGGATCGCCGTGCCGAGCGGCAGTCGCTCGTTCAACACCAAGCCTAGGCCGCCCGAGGACGTGTCCAGCAGCCGTCCCTGCGCCCGCCGCCCGGTGCCAACGATCTCAGCCTCGACGCCCAGCCAACCGGCCGGCCGGCGCGTCTCGCGCCGGCGCTGCGTTTCCGCGGCGCTGAACGTACGCGCCGGTGAATAAGGAAGCTGCGCGGTTGCCATGGCAGGAAGCTGAAACCCCTGCTACCGACAACCGAAAGCGGCGTCAAAAAGTGACGGGAGAACGCAGGAAACGGAGGTGCGTAAGCGGAGCGGGGGACGAGACTCGAACTCGCGACAACCTGCTTGGAAGGCAGGCACTCTACCAACTGAGTTACCCCCGCCGGGGTCTCTGGTCCCAGGAGTATAGCGGGGTCCGTCGCCTGAGGATCAAGCGTCCGCGAGGGGCTCGCCCGCGTCCGTGAGCCACGTCGCCGTGTACGCGCGTTGTGCTCGGGCGTACAGGTGCCGTGCCTCTCGCACGTCACGATAGGTCGCCCCTCCCACCCGCTGGGCGCGCCGCAGGCTCTTCCAGTCCCGCAGTGCCCGGTTCACGTCGACACGGTACCGAGCGTCCGGGTAGTACGTCGCGGTGCGCACGCGGTGGGCCGGGATCTCCATCGATGGTCTCCTCAGGGACGGTCGCTCGATGGAGTGAAAAAAGCACGCTTCGTTCCCCTCCAGTGACGTTGGAGAAACGCCGGGCACACAACCAGGACACGACTAAGGAACTACGGAGTTACACGCCGTAACCGATGCCCGTGCCCGGTGTGGCTCGTGCTCTTCGCCAGCGGTGCGTCTCAGTCTTCTCTGGGCAGTCGCCCACCGACCCTCTCATACACCGCTAGCGTTTTCCGCGCGGCGTGGTCCCACGTGAAGCTCTCCAGCACCCTCTTGCGCCCGTTCCGCCCCCACTCCCGCAGCCGCTCTCGGTCCTCCAGCGCTTCGCTCAAGCCCCAGGCGATATCCCCGGCCGCGCTGCCGTCCACGTGCAGCCCCGTCTGATCCGTACCGCTCGCAACTACCTGCTCTCGGAACCCGACCACCCCGCGCGCCCCCGCCACCGCCGGCTTCTCCATCGCCATCGCCTCCAGCGTGACGATCCCGAATGGCTCGTACGTCGACGGAAAGACCGTCAAGTCGCTCGCCGCGTAGTGGGCGATGCGCTCCTCCTCGGTCACGAACTCGTAGCGGAGCCGCACGTTCCCCTCCAGCCCCAGCCCGCGCACCCGCTGGCGGACCGGTTCTTCCAGCTCGCCCCGTCCCAGGATCACCAGCTTGGCGTTGGGGCGGCGCGCCACCACCTCCGGCATCGCCTCCACGAGCGTGTGCACGCCCTTCACTTGCGTCATTCGCCCGACGAACAGCACCATCGCGTCGCCCGGCTGAATGCCGTACTCCCGTCGCAGCGCATCCGCACGCTGCGCCGACACCGCCTCCGGCCGGTAGCGCTGCGGATCGACGCCATTCCACACGGCGTGGACCTTCTCCGCGTCCCAACCATGCGCGATCAAGTCCTCGCGCATCGCCTCGCTGACCGTGATCACCGCGTCCGCCTGGTACCCCAGCGCGCCCTCGAAGTGGTGCACCGCGGGCGCCCCTCCCCCCGGCTGACGGCCCCACTCGGTGCTGTGCACGTGGAACACCAGCGGAACCTTTCGCTCCGCCGCGAGGACCAGCCCCGCCGGGCCGGAGAGCCAGTCCTGGATCGCCACCAGATCCAGGTCATCTCGCGCGCGCGTTTCGGCGGCGGCGAGCAGGCCGAACAGCCACACGTCGGAAAAGAAGCGGCCCCAGCTGCGCATCTCGTCGGTCACGACGTACGGAAACGCGGGGGTGGCGTCGAAGAGGGGCACCCGCCGGACGGTGACGTTGGGGTGCGCCACGGGCGGGACCGTGTGCGGCCACTCTTGTTCCGGCGCCCAGACGTGTACCCGCTGGTCGAGCCGCGCCAGCGCCTCTGTGATGCACTGCGCGTACGTGCCCAGCCCGCCGACGATCGTCGGCGGGAACTCCCAGCAGTGGAAGCCGATTCTCACTCGTGCAGCTCGGCCACGCTGGGTGCAGGGAGCGACACGTGGGGCGGCGCTGCGAAGGCGACTCCGCGCGTCATCGCAAGGTATTCGAGCTTGCCGAGCAGGTTCTCGATCACCTCGTCCCACGTGAACAGCGCCGCCGTCCGGCGCGCCTCGCGCCGGATCTCGGTCACCAGCTTCGGGCTGGCGCGCAGATGCATCAGATAGCCCACGATCTCCTCCGCGTCCTCCGTCTCGGTCACCAGGCAGTTGTGGAACGAGATGGCGTAGTCCTCCCCCGTCGACCCGACCACCACGATCCCGCCCGCCCCCATGACCTCCAGACCCACGATGCCGAACGGCTCGTGACCGCTGTTCGCCAGCGTCGCGTCGGCACCCGCGAAGCAGATCCGCTTGAAGTCGTCCGTGATGAAGCTGCGTAAATTGAGGAGATCGGCATGCGGCGCCGCCTGCGCGATCGCGCGCAGCATCGCCGCCGTGTCCCGCCCGGTCGCGTGCACGTCCTGGATGCGCAGCCCGCGCCAGTACGCGTGCGCGATCACCTCGCCCCCGTGCGGCTCGATGCCGCCGCGGATCAGCAGCTTCACCGGCAGCCCTCGGTCCTTCAGGCGTGCCGCCGCCTCCACCGCCATGATCCAGCGCTTGTCCGGATCGAAGCGCCCGATCTTGAACAGATACGGCCCGCCCCCCACCGCCTTGCGCAGCTCGTTCGCCTGGCGCCGCTCTACCGTCGACAGGAACCGCTGCGGGATCCCGTTGGGGATCACGAGCGGGTTGATGCCGATCCCCCACATGATGTGCTTCATGTACTTGGAGACCGTCGTGATCGTCGAGACGAAGCCCAGGCGGCCCCAATTGATGCGGTGGAAGGAGAAGTGGTTGTTCGCGTTCCACAGCAGCAGGCACCGGTCGCGCAGTCCTGCGCCATACAGGATGTCGCTGATCCGGCACGTCACCTCGGCCGTGTGCCACTCCTCGGCCAGCACCGCGACCACCTTGCCCTGCGCCGCCGCGGGCCGCACCACCTGGTCCACCACGAACCAGGGCGCGCTCTCGTTGAAGTCGGCCAGCTTCTGCTCTTCCCCGTCGTAGACGCCGTTCGGGTGGTACTGGCTGATCCACTGGCACCAGCGGTGCAGGTGGAGGCGTCCGTCCTCGCGCGCCTCGTGGCCGGGCAGGCCGGGGTCTCCCACGAACAGCAAGTGCGTCGTGAAGCCGAGGTCCGCCAGCGCCTGCGCCAGCTCGGCCACCCGCACACCCAGTCCTCCCGCCATCGAGTACGGCTGGTCCGGCCCCTCGAACGAGAGCACCACGAACTCGAGGTTGTCCGGCGAGAAGCGCCGGAACTGCGCGCCGTCCACTGGAAGTTCCGAGTGTATCGGCCGCGCAGCCCGCTACAGTCGCCGTTCGTGCGCATCGCGGGGGCAGCCCTCACGCTGCTGGTTGGGTTCGGCCTGAGCCGCGTGATTGGCGCACTGCGGGACATCGTGCTCGCGGCGCGCTTCGGCGCCACCACCGACTTCGACCTCTACGTCGCGGCCTTCCGCATCCCGGACGTCGTCTTCATGCTGATCGCCGGCGGCGCACTCGGCTCGACGTTGGTCCCGGTATTCGCCGAGCGGCGCGAGCACGGCGCGCCGGGCGCCGACGCGCGGCTCGCGAGCACCGTCTTCAACGCCATCCTGATCGCGTCGACCGCCGTTTCACTGGCCGGCATCGCCTTCGCCCCGCAGCTCGCGCCGCTCATCGGCGCGGGCTTTGAACCGCTCGAGCAGGCACGGCTTGCGCTGCTCATGCGCATCATCTTCGCCCAGCCGGTCCTGCTTGGCGTCAGCGAGGTGCTCTCGCGCTACCTCAATGTCCGCGGCCACTTCACCACCCCCGCCCTCGCACCGGCGCTCTACAACATCCCCATCATGGCGGCGGCCATTCTCCTCGGCCCCACGCTCGGAAACGTCGGCCTTGCGCTCGGGGTCGTCGCCGGCGCCGTGCTCTACCTGCTGGTACAGCTCCCGTCCGCCTGGGGCGCGGGGTTCCGCTTTCGTCCGGTCATCGACGCGCGCGACCCGGGTCTCGCCCAGGTCGGACGGCTCATGGTCCCGCGCATGGTCGGGCAGGGCGCCGTGCAGCTCGCCTTCATCGCCACCACGCGCCTCGCCTCTCAGCTCCCCGAGGGCAGCCTCGTCGTGCTCACGTTCGCCTGGCAGCTCATGAACCTGCCCCTGGGACCGCTTGGCATGGCGTTGGGGAACGCGGCGCTGCCCACGCTCGCGGCGCAGGCGGCGCGCGGCGACCTGAACGCAATGGGCCTCACCGCGCGGCGCACGCTCGGCGCCATCCTGCTCCTTATCCTCCCCGCGGCGATCGTGCTCGTCGTCGCCGGGTTGCCGATTGTGCGATTGCTCTACGAGCGGGGCGCGTTCACGCCCGAAGACTCGGCGCGCACCGCCGTCGCCCTCGCCATCTATGCCGCGGGGTTGCCCGCGCACGGCGCCATCGAGATCCTCACCCGCAGCTTCTACGCCCTCCACGACACGCGCACCCCCGTGGCCATCGGCGTCGCCACCATGGCGGCCAACGTCGCCGTCGCCTACGCCCTCGCCGGCCGGCTCGGCTACCCGGCGATCCCGATCGGGATGTCGGTCGGCACGACGGCGGAGGCGATCGTCCTGTGGCTCCTGCTGCGACCCCGCGTGCCCGGCCTGGCGTCGCTGGCGATCTTCATTCCCGATCCACGCGCGGGGCTCGAGCTCGTCTCAGCGCGCCTCGGTCGGTTCAAAAGAGGCGGTTCGGGCGATAATTAGCCGTTGACCGATCCTTCGCGTCCCGGATCTGCGCGTGCGCAGCGCTCGCCGATCCGGAACTTCTGCATCATCGCCCACGTCGACCACGGCAAGTCGACGCTCGCCGACCGTCTCCTCGAGTTCACCGGCACCGTCACCGGCCGCGAGCTCCAGGAGCAGACCATGGACCAAATGGAGCTCGAGCGCGAGAAGGGCATCACCATCAAGGCCAAGGCCGTGCGCATGTTCTACGACGCGGCCGACGGGAACAAGTACGAGCTCAATCTGATCGACACGCCGGGACACGTCGACTTTGGCTACGAAGTGTCGCGCGCCCTCGCCTGCTG
>DASTZM010000386.1:0-5035 GCA_035764305.1 Chloroflexota bacterium
CTACCTCGCCCTCCGGCCCGACAGCCCCACCTTGTCTCTCGTCGCGGCCACCGCCGCGCTCGGCGCGACCCTCCTCCACATCCTCTCCAACACCGCCTTCGAGCTGCTCTCGCTCAGCCAGTCCCACGCCGCCGCCAACGCCGAGACCCAGCGCGCGGTGTACCTGGCCGCCGGCGAGGCTGCGCTCGCCGCCTATTACGGCACCGTCTTCCAGGTCAGCTACGTCCTCGGCTACGCCGCCTACGTCGCGCTCGGCGTCGCCATGCTCCGCGGCGCCGCCTTCGGCCGCCCCACCGCGTACCTCGGCATCGCCACCGGAATCGCCGGCTTCGGCTTCTACCTCCCCGTCGTCGGCCTTGCCCTCTCCGTCTTCGTCGTGCTCCTCGTCGGCGCGTGGAACCTCCTCGTCGCCCGCCACCTGCTCCGCCTCGCCAGGGCTATCGAGCGATGAGTGGGGCGCTCGACCGATCTCCGATCTACACGCTCGGCGGCCTGGCCGCCGCCCTCCTCGCCCTGCTCACCGTTGCCCACGCCGCCGTCTTCGCCGCCGCCGGGCTCCCCGCGTCGGTCGACGACTGGTTCGCCCTCTTCCACCGCAGTCCCACTCTCGGCCTCCTTGCCTTCGAGTCGCTCATGGTGCTGTTCGTCGTCGTCTCGGTCCCGCTCGCGCTCGCGCTCTTCGTCGCGCTGCGTCCCACCCACCCCACCCTTGCCCTCCTCTACCTCGCGGTCACCCTCGTGGGGGTGATCGCGTTCATCCGCGCGCGGCCCGCCTCCGAGATGCTCGCCGTCGCCACTGCCTACGGCGCCGCCCCAGACGGGATGCGCGCCGCCTATCTGGCCGCCGGCGAGGCCATGCTCGCCACGTTCCACGGCACCGCCTTCTGGGTCAGCTACGTGCTCGGCTCTCTCGGCGGCCTCCTGCTCGGCGTCGCCATGCTGCACGGGCGCCGCTTCGGACGCGCCGCCCCCTCCCTCCGCATCGCATCCAGCGTCCTCGACTTCGGGCTCTTCGTGCCCGGCATCGGCCTCCTGCTCTCACTCGGCTCCGTCTTCTGCCTGCTGCTCTTCCACATCCTGGTCGCCCGCCGCCTGCTGCTGGGACGCGTCGGTAGCGAGAGGATGGCGGGACTCGCCTACCAGCTCCCGATAGCGCCGCCGGTAGGCGCTGCCTCCAGCTCCGTGCCGTCCGGTCCCGCGACGACGTAGGCGATCACCGCGACCCAGCCCAGGCTGACCAGTCCGAGGACGAGCAGCGCCGCGAACCAGGTCTTGTCCTCCAGGCGGGACGTGTTGCGCAACGCGCCGACCCAGGAAGCGATCGCCGCCACCCCGCCCGCCGCGACGACGAGCGACGCCGCGGCGAGCCAGGCGACGGTCCCCGCGATGGCGCCGCCGTCCAGGCTCACGCCCCGGGGCCCGCCGAGGCCGACGGCACCGTTGGCCAGCCCGACCAGGACGGCCGCGGTCCCCACGACGGTCCCGACCACCACGGCCGCGACCGCCACGCCGAAGAGTTGAGTGATCGTTGCCTTGGACATTGGAGTCATTCCTTTCCTGACTTACGGGCGTGCCGGGCGCCGAGAGCGCTGGCCCAGGGAGAGGGCCAGCGCGCCCACGCAGCCCAGAAGCGTGAACATCAGCGGCGCCGCCAGCGGGCGCGGCCGGAGATCCACCGGCCCGTGGCCGGGCACGGGACCGACAATGTGGGCGATCGTCCCACCGACGCCGCCGAGGGCGATCACCGCCCACACCACCAGGAGCACCGCGGTCGCGGCGATCTGCACCCGCGACGAGCGCAGCAGGGCGAGGTTGGCGACCGCCGCTGCCGTCGAGAGCGCGGCGACGGCCACTCCGTAGAGCTCGGCACCGGTGGTGTGGACGAACGCGAGTGTGACGACGTACTTGATGGACCAGACGAGGACGGCGACGCTCATGTAGAGCGGACGACGTTCCGCGAAGGTCCGCCGGCTCGCGGCGATGGAAGGGGCATGTGTCGCTTGGATAGTGGGGGTCTGCATCTCAATGTCTCCGTTTCTGTCATGACGTGTGGCTGCCCGCGCCTGCAGCTGTCTGGCGCTCGTCGACGCGCTTGTCGATGCGTTCGTCGCTAGGCCGTCACCTCGTGATGTCGGCCGTGAGGCCAACCCGTTCGCTGTCGCGCGCCGATGTCGCGATCGCGCGGCCCCACGACTCGGCCCGTTCGATCTCGCCCGGCTCCAGCACCCGGAGCGGCGTCGCGCCCCGACGCACGATGAAGAAGCTCTCCGGCGGCGCGACGACCTCGGCGCCGCTCTTCGCGAGGGCCCGCGTCACCACTGCCGCTGCCGAGCCCATGAGCCACGTCGGGCCGCGGTAGCGGGTGTCGAAGCACGCCGTCCGGATCCCCCGCAGTGCCTCCGGCAGCGAGTCCACGAATCCCCGCAGGCCGGCGCTCGGCCCGCGGTTCTGCGTCGGCCCGCCGACCAACACCAGGTCCGGTCGCGCGAACAGCGCCTCGATGGCGCGTGCCGCCTCGGCGGCAGTCGTGATCCGCACCTCCGAGACCGGACCGGCGCCGCGGGCAATCGCGCCGGCCACCTTCTCGGTGTTGCCGAACTTCGAGTCGTAGATGACCAGGGTCTGCATGGACGCTTCCTCCTTCGTGCGGTCGGGCCGCACGGCGCAAGCGTCTATGGGACCTGGGTGAGGGATCATCACCCAGTCGGGCGTTCACCCTGCGTGAACTTTCTGATCGCCGGCCGCGGACCCCCCACCGGCGATCCGCGGTCGGAGGTCGGCAGTCGGCGGGACCGCGCGGCTAGAGCAGCCCGAGTTCGCGCGCGCGCGCGACCGCTTCGGCGCGCGACGACACGCCGAGCTTCGAGAAGATCACCCGCGTGTGGGTGCGAACCGTGTTGAACGACACGTAGAGCTCCGCCCCGATCTCGCGCTGCGACAGCCGGCTCGGGAGCAGGCGCAAGACCTCGGTCTCCCTCGGCGAGAGCTCCCAGAACGGGGCCGCTCCGGCGCCGTGATCGCGCGTGGCGCGCAGCCGGAGCGCCTTCTCCGTCCTCTCGAGGCGTTGGCGTCCGTCGCCCGCGTCGGGGAGCGCATCGAGGATATCGCGCACGCGCGCCAGAAGCCGGCGGGCCGCGGCCGGCTCGTGCTGGCCTTGACGCACCTCCGCCAGGGCCAGCAAGCCGTGCACGATCAGCTGCCAGGCGCGCAAGCGCTCGCCAAGCGCCAGGCCGTGCTCGATCTCCTCGGCCGCCGCCCGCGGATCGCCGCGCCGGCCCAGCATCGTGCCGTACACGATGTGCGCCATCGACCCCCACGGGTGGTCGCCGAGTGCCGCGTGCCGCATCACCTCGATCGCCTCCCGCGCGAGCGCTTCCGCCGCGTCGTCGTCCTGCTCGTCAAGTGCGATCCCCGCCCGGTTCCCGAGCGCGTACACCGTCGCGGCGGGGATGCCCGCGGCCCGTCCCGTCCGCGCGATCGCCTCGTGGACCGCCTTCGCCTCGGCCGACCGTCCCGTCCAGCGGAGCCCTGCCGCGAGCACCATCTGCGGCGCGAGCGCCCAGATGGGATCGGCCGCCGGCGCCTCGCCGAGGGCGCGGCGCGCGAGCGCGACGGACGCGCCGAGGTCGCCCCGGAGCAGCCGGAGGTAGGCGGCGAGCGCGGCCAGCGACCCGGCCGGCGCCTGCCCGTTCCGAACGACCTGCGGCGCGTGTTCGGCCAGCCCCAGCCAGTGCTCTGCCTCGTCAAACCGCCCGGCGTGCGCGTAGACGACTCCACCCACGAACCCGAGCAGCCAGTCGTCGGCGACGACGTGCTCGGGGATCGCCTCCAGCCACCCGATGACGGTCGCCAGCTGCCCCTGGTCGACGAACAGGCCGTAGTGACGTCCCACCAGCTCGGCCAGACCCGCACTATCGCCCCCCGCGATCGCATGGGCTGCCGCGTCGGGGATCAAGCCCGCGTCCCGGTACCACGCGCTCGCGCGGCGGTGCAGGTCCGGGAGCGCCGCCGCGTCGGTGGCTTCCAGGACGTGGCGGAGGAGCTCGCCAAAAAGGTGGTGGTACCGGTACCACTCGCGTCTGGAATCGAGCGGCACCAGCAGGAGGTTCGAGCGCTCCAGCGCAGCCAGCTGCGCCGCTGAGTCGTCCCTGCCCGCGACCGCGTCGCACAAGGCGCCGCAGAACCGCCCGAGAATCGCCGTTCTGAGGAGGAACGAGCGCAGCTCGGGCGTCTGCCGCGCCAGGACTTCCGCGGTCAGATAGTCGACGAGATAGCGGTCGTCCCCCGCGAACCCCTCGATCACGGCACTCACGTCGGACCGCCCCCGCAGCGACAGCGCGGCGAGGTACAGGGCTGCCGGCCAGCCTTCGGTGCGTGCCTGCAGCCGAGCGATGTCTGCCGGCGCCAGCCCGAGTCCCAGGACTCTGGTCAGGAAGGTGCCCGCCTCCTCGTCCGTGAAGCGCAGGTCGTCCGCGCGGACCTCGGCCAGCTCGCCCCGCGCACGGATGCGGCCCAGCGGCAGCGGTGGGTCCTCGCGCGTCGACAGCACGATCCGCAGCGCGGGCGGCGACCGCTCGATCAGATAGGCGACCGCCCGGTGTACGTCCTGGCTTCCGATCAGGTGGTAGTCCTCGATGACCAGCACGACGTCGCGCTCGAGGCCGGCCAGGTCGTTGAGGAACAGCGGCAGCGCAACCTCGACGAAGGCGGCCCCGGGGCTCCGGAGCGCGGCGAGCGCCCGCTGGCCAACCTCGGGCGCCACGCGTCCCAGCGCGGCCACCACGTAGGTGAAGAACCGCGCCGGGTCGTTGTCGTGCTCGTCGAGCGACAGCCACGCCACCGCCGGCTCCCGCTGCGCGGCGGCCCACTCCGCCAACACCGTGGACTTGCCGAACCCGGGTGGGGCGGCAACGAGCGTCAGACTGCGCGCGGTCCCGGCCCGCAAGGCCATGATGAGCCCGCCCCGCGGAACGTGCTCCTGCCGCACCCGCGGTGGCGTGAGCTTCGTCTCGAGAATGACCGCGTCCGGCCCACC
>DASTZM010000387.1:0-24405 GCA_035764305.1 Chloroflexota bacterium
GGAGCGGCGCGGCGGAAGGCCTGGTCGACCTGTTCCGCGTCGCGGAGATCCCCGCGCACCAGCTCGAAGCGATCGGGCCACCGACCCGCCAGCGCGTCGAGCGCCGCTCCGTCGACGGCGGAGCCGTTGTCGAAACCCAGCACGCGCTCGCCATCGGCGCACAGCGCGTCAGTCAGAGCGGCGCCGAGGTAGCCGACGCCAAGCACTAAGGCGCTCACCGTTTGCTAGACCGCGCGTGCCGCGCGGCGTCAGCGTGCGACGGCGCCGGCCGGAGCAGGGGCATGGGCCCCACCGGTTACCGGCCGTCCGGTCGCCATCTCCTCGCGATACGCCGCGACAACCCTTCGCAGCCCGTCCCGCAGATTCAGCCGCGCTCGCCACCCCAGGTCCTGCGCGAGGAGCGACGGGTCCTGCGCGTTGCGCAGCACCTCGCCCGCCTTTCGGTCGAGGTACTCCGCCGCCTGACCAAAACCCGTTTCGCCAGCCAGCGCCCGGTACAAGTCGTTCAGCGACGTCTCCACCCCGGTGCACACGTTGTAGACCGCCCACGGCTCGCGCACCTGCTCCGCTGCCAGCAGCGTCGCCTCGACCACGTCGTCGACGTGCACGAAGTCTCGCGTCTGCTCGCCGTCCCCAAACACGACCGGGCGACGCCCGGCGAGCATGCGTCGCGTGAAGATCGTGATCACCCCTGCCTCACTCTCCTCCGCCGCCGCCGGCCCGTACACGGTCGAGTAGCGAAGGGCGACGGCCGGCAGCGCGCGGTTGTGCGCGAAGAACGATAGGTAGTGCTCACACGCCAGCTTCGAGATACCGTACGGCGAGATCGGCGCGGTCGCTGCGCTCTCCGGCGTCGGCCGAACCGGCGCGTCGCCGTACACCGCTGCTGAGGACGGGAAGACGATCCGCCCTGTGCCATGTTCCGCCGCGCAGCGCAGGACGTTGAGCGTCCCCAGGATGTTCGCCTCGGCGTCCGGTCCGGGGTCGATCAGCGCCTTGCGCACGTCCTTCAGCGCGGCGTGGTGGAAGACGCGGTCGAACGGACCATCGTCCTCAAAGACGCGCTCGAGCTGCCGGTCGCCGATCGACTCGCAGTGGAAGCGCGCGCCCTCAGGTACCCACTCTCGCCGGCCGGTGACCAGATTGTCGACCACCGTCACCTCGTCGCCCCGCGCCAGTAGCGCGCGTGTCAGCGCCGAGCCGATGAACCCGGCACCTCCGGTGACAAGGACGCGCATGTGACCTGACTGTAACGAGCAACTGAGTACGAGGGCTAACCCCACTGGTGACGCGCAGCCCTCGCGGGGGGCGGCAGCGGAAAACGGCTGGCACGAGTCTTGATGACGAAGTAGATGCAAACTTCACGTAATGGTTGCCCAGACCCCTGCGCCCGTCGCCAACGAACCCGCGCTCGCCACCGAGGCGGAGGCGTCGCCTTCGCCCCAAGCCGTCTCATCGGCCCGCCACAACATCACGCCCATCCAGGAGCAAATCCTCCAAGGACTGCTCGCCGCCGGCGGCACCTGCCCCTATAAGCAGCTCTTCAAGGCGTGCTATGGGCTGCGATGGGAAGACATGCCGAGCGTCGAGCGCAGCCGCCTCGGCGTTTCGGTCCGCGGCCTCGACAAGAAGGGGCTGGTCGAGATCACGCGACGCTGGGGGACGTGGGGCTACGGTCAGCCGGAAGCGGTAGCCATCACCCCTCTGGGACGAGCTGTCGCCGAAGCGCTCTGACCCGCTCCGGCGGTCCCTCGCCGTCGGAGTTGACAGAAGAGCGAGGCTATACTTTCGGCGACCCCGGGCCGTCGATGTCCACGCCGAAGACGGCCGAGCGCCCGCGAGGCAATCTGGAGCGCGCCCTCGGTCTCAGATTCAGGAATCCCAGCCTGCTCGAGCAGGCGCTGACCCATCGCTCGTACGTCCACGAGCACCCGGACGAGGCGGGCGGACACAACGAGCGCCTCGAATTTCTTGGAGACGCCATCTTTCAGTTTCTGGTTGCCGAGACCCTGTTTGCGCGGTTCCCCGACGCGCCCGAGGGCTAGCTGAGCGCGTTGCGCGCCGCCGTCGTGAGCACGGACAGCTTCGCCGCCGTCGGCGAATCGCTCGATCTGGCGGCGCACGTCCGTGCGAGCCGGGGTGAGGCCGCGCTCGCCGGGCGGGGGCGCAGCTCCATCCTGGCGGGGTGCGTCGAGGCCGTTGTGGCCGCCGCCTACCTGGACGGCGGGCTCGACTCGACCCGCGCGCTTGTCGACCGGCTGATCGCGCCGCGCCTTGACGCGGCGCGCGAGCGCGAGGGACCGCTGAACGTCAAGGGGCGGCTGCAGGAGTTAGTTCAGGCCCGGGACGGCGTCACGCCCCGCTACCGGGTCCTCGACCAGACCGGGCCAGCGCACGCCACGCGCTTCGTCGTCGAGGTCGTCGCCGGCGACACGGCGCTGGGGCAGGGCGAGGGAGTTGGCAAGCGCGAGGCCGAGGAGAACGCCGCCCGCGCGGCGCTGGACGGCTGGGAGCCCGCGTCCCGTGACGGGCGGCAGGGCAGATCGGAGGCGTAAGCATGCGCCTGAAGAAGATCGAGCTGTTCGGCTTCAAGACGTTCGCGACGCGCTCCGCGCTCGAGTTCGCGCCGGGCATCACCGCCGTCGTCGGCCCGAACGGCAGCGGCAAATCGAACGTCACCGACGGCGTGCGCTGGGTCCTCGGCGAGCAGAGCATGCGCCTCCTGCGTGGCCGGCGCTCCGAGGACGTCATCTTCGCCGGAGGCGCAGGGCGTGCCCCGGCCGGGATGGCCGAGGTCACGCTGACGCTCGACAACTCGGACGGGGAGCTGCCTCCCGAGTTCGCCGAAGTCTCCATCGGCCGGCGCGCTTACCGCTCGGGCGAGAGCGAGTACTACCTCAACCGCTCGAAAGTCCGTCTGCGCGACGTCGTCGACCTGCTCTCGCGCGCCGGAATCGGCCAGAACGGTCACAGCGTCATCGGGCAGGGGCTTGTCGACCAGGCGCTCTCGCAGCGCCCCGAGGAGCGCCGCTCGCTCTTCGAGGACGCGGCGGGCATGCGCCGCTATCAAGCCAAGAAGGCCGAGGCCGAAACCAAGCTGGCCGAGGTCCACGCCAACGCGACGCGCGTTGCCGACCTGATGGCCGAGCTCGAGCCGCGTCTTGCCCAGCTCTCCCGCCAGGCACGCCGCGCTCAGGACGAGGCGCGTCTGCGCGAGCAGTGGACCGTCGCCGCGCGGCGCCTCATGGCCCACCAGCGCCACGAGATCGAGGTCGCGCTGGCCGAGTGGGAGCCGTCGCTCGCGCGCTTGCAGGCCATCCAGGCGGAAGCCACCGCCGAGTCCGGCGCTTCAGCGGCGGCCTTCGCCGCTGCACGTGAGCGGCTGGCGCAGCTCCGCCAGGGGATCGAGAGCTTCGAAGCCGAGCAGACCGCCGCCCGCGAGCGAGTCGACACGCTGCGCCGCGAGGCCGCCGTCGCGGGCGAGCGCATGGCCGGCGCCGAACGCTCCGCGGCCGAGCTGCGGGGTGCCGTTGCGCGACTCGAGGCGCGCGTCGCCGTCGGCGAGACGGCGCTCCCCGACACCGAGCGCGCGCTCGGCGAGGCGCGTCAGCGTGTGGCCGATGCGCGCGAGGAGCTGGACGCTGCGGAAGCGGCGCTCCGCAGCGCACCGGAGATCGGCGATCCACAGGCCGCGCAGGCCGCCCGGGAGGACTTGATCGTCCGCGCCCGTGAGCTGACCCAGGCCGTGACGCAGCTACGCGAGGCCGAGCGCCAGCTCCGTGAGGTCACGCGCCAGAGCGCCGAGAGCGCTGAGGGACGTGACCGCGCGACGGCCGCCCTGGAGAGTCACCGCGCCGCGCTGTCGCGCGTCGAGCGCGAACTGACCGAGCGCCAGGCGCGCGCCGAAACGCTAGCCCAGGCCCACGGCGCGGCACACGCGGCGCACGGCGAAGCGCGCGAGCGTGCCGATGCCGCCGCGCGGCGCCAGGCGTCCCACGCCCGCGAGGTCAACGAGCTGCGCGTCCGGCTCGACGTGCTCCGCGGCGTCGTGCGCGGCGACGAGCACGCGCCACACGACGCGACCGAGCGCAGCGCACGTGTTGCCGAGCAGCTACGCGTGCCTGCCGAGCTGGAGGCGGCTGTCGCCGCCGCACTCGGCCCGGCGCTCGACTGGATCGTGCTCCCCACGTCGGAAGAAGTTCGCGACCGGGCGCGTGCCGGCGAGGGTGGCCCGCGCCGCACGTACGTCGCGCGCGAGTCGCTCATCGAATCGTCGGCAGGGGCTACCCCGCACGGTCTAGCAGGCGGCCAGGGGTATCTGGACGCGCTCGCGCTCGACCCGGCCGCCGACCCCACCCACCGCGCGCTCCTGGCCAACGCCTACGTCGTACGCGACCTGGCCGCGGCGCTGCGCATCGCCGCCGAGCAGCCCACGGCGCGACCGCTCATCGTGACGCTGGCCGGCGAGCTAGTGAACGCGCTGGGCGCCGTGACCGTCGGCGCCGCCCCGGATGAGGCGGCGACGCTGCGCCACCTCCGTGAGATGCGCGAAGTGGAGGCGCGCATCGCCACGCTGGAAGCGGACACCGACGCACTCGGCGCGGCGCTGGCCGACGCACGCGCCGCGGTGCTCGCGGCTGACCAGGAGGAGCGCCGTATCGAAAGCGAGCAGCGCACCCTGGCGCAAGAGACGTCACGTCTGCTCGGCGAGCAGCGTGCCCTCACCCAGCAGCAGCTCCGGGTCGAGCGCGACGCGGCCTGGTGGACCGAGTTTGCCGAGCGCGCCGCGGCGCAGCTGGCCGAGCTGCAAGAGCGCCTGCGCATCCTGGAGAGCCAGCGCCACACCGCCGAGGCGGCGCATCGCACCGCCGAGGCGCGCGCGGCCCAGGTCACGACCACCGAGGATCAGCGCGAGGCAGTGCTGTCGTCGCTCCGCGACCGGGTCTCGTCGGCCCGCACCGACTCGGCGCTGGCGGAGCAGCGCCTCGCGCAGGCCGAACGCGACGTCGAGGCGGCGCGCTCGGCGATGCACGGCGCAGCCGACGAGCTGGAGGCAGCCCGGGAGCGCCTGGTGGTCGTCGAGCGCGAGCTACAACAGCAGAGCGCGTCGGCGGCAGACGCCGGGGAGCGCGCCGGCGCCGCCGCGACCGCGCTGGCCCAGGTGGAGACGCGCTTCCACGCTCAGACGGCTGAGGAGCGCGCGCTCGAGGACGAGATCGAGCGCCACCGCACGGCCCACGAGGCCGCGCTAACTCGCGCCGCCGAAGCCGAGCGCGACCGCGCCCTGCTGGAGGCGCAGCGCGCCGCGCTCGTCGAGCGCGCGCGCGCGCTCCGCGAGCAGGCCGAGCGCGATCTGGGCGAGCTGCCCGAGGCGCTCGCCGACGAGCTCGGGGCGGACGCGCTCCGCGCGCGGGTCGACAGCCTGAACAACCGGCTGCGCTCGCTCGGGCCCGTCAACCAGGTCGCTATGCAGGAGCACCAAGAGGCGACCGAGCGCCTGGCCTTCCTCAAGAGGGAGCTGGCCGACCTCAACGCCGCGGCTGCGTCGCTCGAGCAGGTGCGCGCCGAGCTGGACGCCGGCCTGCAGCAGGACTTCGGTGCGACCTTCAACGCCGTTGCCGAGCACTTCCGCACGTACTTCATCCAGCTCTTCGGCGGCGGCGACGCCGCGCTGCGACTGACCGATCCGACCAACGTCGCCGAGACCGGGGTCGAGATCATCGTCCAGCTTCCGGGCAAGCGCAAGCAGGAGCTGGCGCTCCTCTCAGGTGGTGAGCGATCACTCGTCGCCGCCGCGCTGCTGTTTGCCCTCCTGAAGGCCAAACCGAGTCCGTTCTGCGTTCTAGATGAGGTGGACGCCGCCCTGGACGAGGCGAACGTGGGTCGCTTCTGTGACGCGCTCGCCGAGCTGTCGGCGGAGACCCAGTTCGTCGTCGTCACGCACAATCGCGCCACCATGGAGCGCGCTGGCGCGCTGTATGGCGTGACACTGGGCCCGGACGGCATCTCCCGCGTGGTGTCGCTCAAGCTGCAGGACGCGGCCCGCGCAAATGGACACGTCGCGGGCAACGGCGCCGCGAGGACCCCAGAGCTCGCGGCCAGAGCCAACTAGTCGTGACGGGCAGGCTTGCGCCGCCGGTCGTGCTCGACGGGCGCTACGAGCTGGGTGACCTTATTGCCGAAGGCGGCATGGCTCAGGTCCGTCACGGGCGCGACCTGAAGCTCAAGCGCGACGTTGCCATCAAAATCCTGCGCGCCCAGTTCGCCGCATCGCCGGAGTTCCTGGACCGATTCCATCGCGAGGCCGAGCTCGCCGCCCAGCTCTCCCACCCCTATCTCGTCAACGTCTTCGACGTCGGGCAGGAGGGCGACACGCACTTCATCGTGATGGAGCTGCTCCCCGGCCGCACGCTCAAGGATCTTGTCGCCGACGGGCCGCTCCCCCTCGAACGCGCAGTTGAGCTGACTCGCGAGGTTGCGCTGGGCATGGCGTTCGCCCATCAGCGTGGCCTCGTGCACCGAGATCTCAAGCCCCAGAACATCCTGCTCTCGACCACCGGACACGCCAAGGTAGCCGATTTCGGCCTGGCGCAGGCTGGTGAGAGCGCGCAGCTGACTCAGCCCGGCACTGTGTGGGGCACGGTGCAATACATCTCGCCCGAGCAGGCGCAGGGCCTTCCTGCCGACGCCCGCTCCGACGTCTACGCCCTGGGCGCGATCTTGTACGAGCTGCTCACCGGCCAAACCCCCTATGACGGCGCGACGCCCGCGTCGATCATGATGAAGCACGTCTACGATCCGCCGCCGGACGCGGCGCTCGGCAACCCCGCCGTCCCTGCGGCCGCCGCCCGCGTCGCCCAGCGCGCCATGGCCAAGGCGCCCGCCGACCGCTTCGCCACCATGGACGCACTCGCTGTGGCGCTGGCCGACGTACGCGACGCCGCCATCGCCGAGACCGCGGCCTGGTCGGTCGCGCCGCGTACCCGTCCGGGAGGTACCGCCCCCTCCCCAGCCACGCCGCGCGACGACGTCACACGCGTCATCTCGTCGCCCGCCGGCCCCACCGTGGTGCGCCCGACGCCGGCGCCGGTGGGGCGCCCATCGGTCGCGCCACGCCGGCCCACGCGTCAGCGGAACCGGCGCGCACCGCTTCTCCTCGCCGGTGGACTGCTGCTGTTCTTCGCGCTGATGGCGCTCGGCGGGCTGATGGCGCGCCAGCTGGTCGGCGGCGCCGCGGCGCCGCGCGCGACCGCGACGGTCCGGCCCGCCGGCTCGCCCACCGCGCAGCCCCCCACCCCGTCCCCCACCGCCGTCATGCTCGCCGTGCCGAACGTGCTCGGACAGCCCGTCGCCACGGCACAGGCGCGGCTGGCGACGGTCGGACTGAGCAGCGAGACGGTCGAAGACTTCAACCGCGACGTCGCCGCCGGTCTCGTCGCGGCCCAGGAGCCCAACGCGAACGCCCAGCTCGAGCAGGGCAAGACCGTCAAGCTGACGGTAAGCCGTGGACCGCAGCGCGTCGCCGTCCCGAACGTCGTGGGGATGTCCTTTCGGGACGCGAACGGCGAGCTGACCCGCGCCGGATTCACCGTTAAGCGCCAGGAGGGGTACAACAGCCGGCCGGTCGAGACCGTCTACGAGCAGCGTCCCGCCGCGGCAGAGCAGGCTGTGCCCGGCTCCGAGATAACGCTCCTGGTCAGCCTCGGCCGCGACCTCGTCGCCGTCCCGCAGCTTCGTGGTCTGACCGAGGAGGCGGCTCGCCAACGCCTGACCGCACTAGGCCTCCAGACTACCGTCCAGTCGGTGCTCGACTCGAGCGTCCAGGTTGGGCAAGTCTCGACGCAGAGTCCGCCCCCCAATGAGCAAGTGGACCGCGGCTCGACCGTGATTGTCGGCGTCGTCCGCCCGGGTGCGGTGACCGCCACGTCGGTTCCCGCGACCCCGACGCCGCGTCCGGCCGCAACCGCGACCGCAGTTGCCCCTACCGCGACGCTCCGCACGAACGCCGGGGGCCAGGCCCCGCCCGGCCAGCAGGGCCGCTAGCCCGTCGCTAGCCCGTCCCGCCGGCGTCCAGCGGTCCGGGCGGCGCGCCCGCGGCGGCCGGGGACGAGGCTAGCTCGGGAACGGGTGTCGGCGCCGCACGGAACCAATCCAGCGCCCTTTCCAGCATGGGGTCGCGCCGGCTTCGCTCGTCTTCCAGCGTCATCTTCACTTCGATCGTCGGCGGCAGGCCCACTCGCTCGACACTCCGGCCGGCGGGCGTCAACCATGTCCCGGCCGTGACCTTCACCGACGATCCGTCGGTCAGGTCGAACGGGATCTGAATGGTCGACTTGCCATAGGTGCTCTCGCCGATCAGCACCGCCCGGTTGTGGTCGCGCAGCGCCCCGGCCACGATCTCCGACGAGCTGGCGCTGCCGCGGTTGATCAGCACGGCCAGCGTCAGGTCAGTCGCCAGCCCACCCGGCCTGGCGACGGCGGGCTTCCGCTTCCCATCGCGCTCCTCATAGAGCACGACGCTGCCCTCGCGCAGGAACTGACTTGACACGTCGACCGCACCGGCCAAGTAGCCGCCCGGGTTGTCGCGCAGGTCGACGATCAGCCCCCGCACGCGCCGCGCACGCATGTCTCGCAGCGCGCGCTGCAGCTGGAGCAGTGTCTGAGAGCCGAAGACTCTGACCCGGACGTAGCCGATCCCTTCGGCGGGGACCTTGCTCGACACCGTCTCCAGCTCGATCCGCGCGCGGACCAGCTCCATCTCCACGGGCGGCGAATCCGGCTCATCGGCCTTCTGGACCATGAGCCTCACCCTGGTCCCGGCCGGGCCGCGCAGCGCGGTGACCGCCTCCGCCAGGCTCAGCGTCCCCACCTCGCGACCGTCGATCTTGAGCAGCACGTCGCCCGTACGCAGCCCCGCCTTCCACGCCGGTCCTTCCTCCACCGGCGCCAGGATGACGTGGCGCCGGTCGCGCAGCTCCAGGTGCGCGCCGATCCCGTCGAGCAGCCCATCCTGATTCGCCTTGTCGATCCGTGCGCTGGCCGGATCCAGGTACGCGGCGTACTGGTCGTTCAGCGCGCCGAGCATGCCCTTGATCGCGCCCTGAATCAGGCGCTGGCGCTCGACCGGCTGGCGGACGTACTCGCGCTCGACGAAGTTCCACGCCTCCCAGAAGGTGTCGAACTGGCGACCGATATCCGCCGGCGCATTTGCCATCCCTTCCGGGCGCTCGGCGGGATCATCGGACAACCGAACGCCGGCGGCGATCTCCGCGGCACGCGCGTTCTCTGCGCGCCGCTCGTACGCGATTCCGGCCGCGAAGGAGAGCCCGCTGGCAGCGAGGAACGCCACCACGAGCGCGGCGCGCGCCGCCTTGCCCCCCAAGCCGGGTCCCACGGGCTCGGCGCCACGGTAGCACAGCCCGGATCCGCTCCTCTGTCCCTTCGGGTAGGCCGGCGTGAGCGGCCCTACTTCGGCAGGTACTTCGTCGGGTCGCGGTGCTGACCGTTCTCGCGCACCTCGAAGTGCAGGTGCGGCCCGGACGTGATGCCAGTCATGCCGATGTAGCCGATGATCTGTCCACGCTTGACCGTGTCCCCGGGCTTGACGGTCGGCCCGTAGTTCCCCGTGTCCATGTGTGCGTACAGCGTCGTCAGCTTCGTGTCGTGCGCGATGATGACCATCATCCCGTAGGACTGGTCGGGCTTGCCCGGAACGGCTAGGCCCGCCTCGAGCACCTTCCCATCCGCCGCCGCCAGGATTGGCGTGCGGTTGTTGTTCGCCAGGTCGATGCCGCTGTGGAAGCTCTGCGCGAACGTGCGCTCTCCATACTCCGTCGTCACCACCGGACGGACAACCGGGTAGATCATGTTGTACGCCGACGGCTGCAGTCGATCGGTCTGGATCGCCCCTGGCAGCCCGCCGCTAGAGGGCGTCGGAACGCGGACCGCGGGACCGGGCGTCGGCGTCGGGGCGCCGGGACGCACCGTCTGCGTCGGAGCGGCGCGCGCCGTCGCCGTCGCGTTGGCCTGGGCGGTAGCCGTCGCCGCCGCCGCGGCGCGCGCCGCCTCCTGACGACGCTGCTCCTCCAGGCGCTGGCGCTCTAGCTCTTCCAGCTCACGCTGGTACTGCGCCTGGAGCGTGACGATCTTCGACGTCTGTGCGTTGGCTTCCTGATCTAGCTGCGTCAGCGCGCTCTCGGCGGCGCGCTGGTCAGACTGCGCCTGCGCCACCAGCAGCGCCTGCGTCGCGCGCTGCGCCTCGAGCGCCTTGCGCTGCGCGTCCAGCTCATCGCGCAGCTGCGCCGCCTCGGCGCGCTTGACGGCCAGCGCCTCCTGCGCTTCGTGGAGCTGCTCCTGCTCGCCCCGCAGCTGACCCAGGAGGCGGTTGTCCACGCGGGTCACGGCCTGCATCATCGTGATGCGGTGCAGCGCGTCGGTGAAGCTACGCGCCGCGAGCAGCTGCTCCAGCGGCGAGGTGCGCGTGAACTTGTACAGCGCGCGCAGGCGCGTGCCGTAGACCCCGGCCCGCTCCTGGACCGCCTTCTCCTTGGCGGCGATCTCCCCCTCAAGCCGCGTGGCCTCCGCCTCGACCTTCTCCAGGTCGGCTTCGGCCTGCCGGTAGCGGTTGACCGCCATGATCAGCTCGGCGTCCACCTTCTGCAGCTCGGCAGCGCGGCCCCCGGAGACGCCGCGCAGCTGCTGCACGACGGTCTGCTGTCCCTGACGTCGGGCGGCGATCTGCTGCACCGACGACTGCGCCTGAGCGATCATCGTGCGCAGGTCGGTCAGCGTGTCCGCGCGCGCGATCGTCGGCTGCACGGCCAGCGACGCCGCGATCAGCATCGTGACCGCGCGCCGTCCCGCACCGAAGGAATGCATCACGCGGCCCAGTGCGGCACGGCCGGCCAGAACGCGCTCGACGCTGTTGGCACGGGCTGGTGAGATGATGCCTGCGTAGCCGTCGGTCCGAAGGAGCCGTACCGCTCGTCGCGCACGACGCGCCCCGCCTGCAGCTCGACGACGCGACGCTTGAGGCCATCCACCACGTCGCGGTCGTGCGTCGCTACCAGCGTCGTCACGCCGCGCCGGTTGATGTCCGCCAGCAGCTGCACGATCTGCCACGACGCGTCGGGCGGCAAGTTCGCCGTTGGCTCGTCGGCGATCAGAATCTGGGGCGAGCGCACGATGGCGCGCGCGATCGCCGCGCGCTGCTGCTCACCGCCGCTGAGCTGGCGCGGGAAGCGCCGCGCGTAGTCCGTCAGCCCGACGAGCTCGAGCGCCTCCATCACCAGGTCTCGCGTCCGCACGCGCCGCGGCGCGCCGGAGACCTGCAGGCTGAAGGCGACGTTCTCGAAGATCGTCTTGTCCGAGAAGAGCCGGATGTCCTGGAACACAATCCCGATCTGCTGGCGAAAGGTCGGGATACGAGCCTCAGGAAGCTGGGTCAGGTCGTGTCCGGCCACCAGCAGGACGCCGCTCGTCGCGGGCTCGGCGCGGATCAGCAGCTTCAGCAGCGTGCTCTTGCCGGCGCCGTTGCCGCCCACCAGAAAGACGAAGTCGCCGCGCGGGATGCCCAGCGTGACGCCGCTCAGTGCTTCCTTGCCCGTCCCGTAGATCTTTGTGATGCTGCGCAGCACGATCACCGATATACCTCGACCGCTAGACGTCCAGGAATCGCCGGACGGAGATGTACGAGCCGGCCGCGCCGATGGCGATCCCAACCGCCGCGGTCAGTCCCGCCAGTCTCAACGGAAAGTCGGCGTCCAGGTTCACCGGGAGGAACTGGACGAGCGAGAGGAACTGAACCTGCATCGGCTCGTACGCCGCGCCGACCAGCGCCGACGTTAGCAGCGCCCCCGAAAGTCCGCAGATCACACCTTCGAGCACGAACGGCCAGCGGATGAACCAGTCGGTCGCGCCGACCAGCTTCATGATCTCGATCTCCTGGCGCCGGGCGTAGACCGCGAGGCGAATGGTGTTGACGATCACGAAGAGCGTGATGCCAATCAGGCCCGCCACCATCACCACGCCGGCGACGCGCGCGAAGTTGGTGATTCTCAGCAGGTTATCCACCACGTCCTGCTGGAGCGTCACGTCTTCAACCGCGCTCTCCTTGCGCAGCTGCGCCGCCAGGTCAGCGATGCGGTTCGCGTCCTTCAGACGCACCTCGACGCTCGCCGGTAAGGGGTTGCCCGTGACCATCTCGAGCAGATCCCGCCGGTCGGCGAGCTGCTGCTTCAGGCGCGCCATCGCGTCGTCCTTGGTCAGGTAGCTCACCTCGGCGACCAGCGGGTTGGCGCGCAGCCGCTCCTGCATGCGCGTGACCTCGGCGGCGGGCGCGTCGTCGCGCAGGTACGCGATGACGTTCACCTTCTGCTCTAGCGCGCCGAGCGCGACGTTCAGGTTGCTCACCACGATGACAAAGCCGTTGAGCATGAGCATCATCACCGCCGCGGCGAAGACCGCGGCGAGGCTCATCGCACGGTGGCGCCAGAAGTTGACCGCGGCGGTCGACACGGCATAGCGAACGACCTCGAAGAAGCGCGTGATCGCCGCGGTCATGCTCGCCTACTCATAGCCCGCATTCAGCTGGTCGCGAACGATCCGCCCGCCCTCGAGTGCGATGACGCGCCGGCGGAGGGTGTTAACCAGCTCGCTGTTGTGCGTCGCGAAGACGATCGTCGTGCCGAGCGCGTTGACCCGCACCAGCAGCTGGACGGTCTGCGCCGCGGTCTCCGGATCCAGGTTCCCGGTCGGCTCGTCGGCGACCAGGATGGAGGGCCGGCGCACGAGCGCACGCGCTATGGCAACGCGTTGCTGCTCGCCGCCCGAAAGGAGACCGGGGTAGCGGTCGGCCTTGTCGCTCAAGCCCACCAGGTCGAGTGTCTCAGGGACGAGCGCCTGGACGTCGGCGCGCGAGTGCCCGGAGACCTCGAGGGCGAACGCGACATTCTCGAACACCGTTTTTTGGGGCAGGAGCTTGAAGTCCTGGAAGATCACGCTGACCTTGCGGCGCAGGTGCGGGATGTCGCGGCGGCGCAGTCGGGCGAGATCCTGCCCATCGATGAAAACGCGTCCACTGGTCGGAAGTTCCTCGCGGATCAGGAGGCGGATGAAGGTGCTCTTGCCGGCGCCGCTGGGCCCGACCAGGAAGCAAAAGTCGCGCTCGGGGATCTGGAGGTCGACGTCCGAGAGCGCGGTGGTGCCGTTCGGGTAGGTCTTGGTGACGTTGTGCAGGACGATCACCGGGCGCGGAGTCTAGCCCCGCAGGTTGTCAATGGCTAGGCGGGTGTGCCTATCTGGCTGTGGAGGTAGGCGCGCATGAAGTCGTCCAGCGAGCCGTCGAGCACCGCCTGCGTGTTGCTCGTCTCGTGCCCGGTTCGGTTGTCCTTGACCATGTTGTAGGGGTGCAGGACGTAGGACCGAATCGAGTTTCCGAAGCCCGCGCCGACGTGCTCACCCTTGAGGCGGCGCGCCTCGGCCTCCTGCTCTTCCAGCTTTTGCTCCAGCAGTCGGGCCCGGAGGATGCGCATCGCCACCTCGCGGTTTTGAGACTGCGAGCGCTCGTTCTGGCACGTGACGACGATTCCGCTTGGTAGATGCGTCAGCCGCACCGCCGACGAAGTCTTGTTGACGTGCTGTCCGCCGGCTCCCGAGGAACGGTACACGTCCATCTCCACGTCCTCGGGCCTGATGTCGATGTCGACATCGGTCTCGACGACCGGCGAGACCTCCACAAGGGCGAAGGAGGTATGGCGGCGCTTGGCCGAGTCGTAGGGCGAGATACGCACCAGTCGGTGGCCACCCCGTTCTCCCTTCAAGTAGCCGTAGGCGTACTCGCCGGTGACCTGGACGGTGGCGCTCTTGATCCCGGCTTCCTCCCCGGGAGTCAGGTCCAGCACCTCGGTCTTGTGACCGCTCTTCTCCGCCCAGCGGAGGTACATGCGAAGCAGCATCTCCGCCCAGTCCTGGGACTCGGTCCCGCCCTCACTGGCATGGATGGAGAGGAAGGCGTCGTTGGCGTCGTAGTCGCCCGCCAGCGCCAGCTGAAACTCCAGCTCGTCCAGGCGATCCTGGAGCGGGTCGACCTGCCCGCCGACCTCCTCGATCGTGGCGGCGTCGTTCTCAGTCTCACCCAGCTCGAGCAGCGTGAGCAGATCGTCGACCTGCCGCTCCATCTCGTTCCAGGCCGTGGTGGACGACTTGAGCTGGTTGAGCTGGCGTAGCTGCTGCTGCGCCTGCTGGCTGTCCGACCAGAAGTCAGGCTGTTGGGAGAGCGCCTCCAGGCGCTCTATCTCGCGCCGTTTCCCGGGGACGTCAAAGACGCACCTGGTACTGGTTGATGCGCTGGGCGAGCGAGGTCAGGCGGGCTTTGAGGTCTTCGGCGGGCATGGTGAATTGAGATGTGCGCGTGAGTTCGCGAGATTCTAGCCGCGCCGACGCTTCAGTTCCCGCTGGCGCTGCTTCTTGGCCTGCTCGGCCTGACGGTTGCGCTCGGCGCGCGTGAGCGGCTGGCCACTGCCCGCGGCCTGGCCGTCCGGCGGCCCGGTGGGCGCAGGACGACCGTTCTGCCGGCCGTTGCGCCTTGCGGGCGGCGCCGGCTCGGCGTCGGGCTGGTTCGTCGTCATGTTCTGGATGGCGGGCGGCGGCTCGGCCATCTCCTGCACGAACTCGACGCGCAGGATCAGGTTGGCGACGTTGGCCTGGATGTCCGCCATGAGCGCCTGGAAGAGACGGTACGCCTCAGTCTTGTACTCGGTGAGCGGGTCGCGCTGGCCGTAGGCGCGTAGGCCGATGCCGGCGTTCATGTCGTCGATCGTCGTCAGGTGGTTCATCCACAGGCCGTCGATCGTGCGCAGCAGCGTCCCCTTTGCGGCGTACTGCATCAGCTCCGGCGAGTAGCGCGCCTCCTTGGCGGCATAGATCGCCTCCGCCCAACCGTAGACCGTCTCGACCAGCTCCTCACGGCCCAAACCGTCGAGCTCCTCGGGCTCGTGCCGCATCTCCGGGCCGAGCATGTTCTCGACCGCGGCGAAGAGGCCGTCGACGTCCCACTCGTCGGGGCGGGGTGAGTCGGTGTGCTGCTCCACCAGGCGCGTGACCTGGTCGCGGATGAACCCCAGGACGATCGGCTTGACGTCGTCGGCCTCCAGGATCTTGCGCCGCTCGCCATAGATCACGGCGCGTTGCCGGTTCATCACGTCGTCGAACTCGACGGTGTGCTTCCGGATGTCGAAGTTGTAGCCCTCGACCTTCTGCTGGGCGGCCTCGATCGAGCGCGAGACGAGCGGGTGCTCGATCGGCTGGTCGTCCTCGAGACCGAGGCGGTCCATCAAGCCGGCGATGCGGTCCGAGCCGAAGCGCTTCATCAGGTCGTCGTCGAGCGCCAGGTAGAAGCGAGACGACCCGGGGTCGCCCTGACGTCCGGCGCGTCCGCGCAGCTGGTTGTCGATGCGCCGCGACTCGTGGCGCTCGGTGCCGATGATGTGCAGCCCGCCCAGCTGGCGGACCTCGTCGCCCTCTTCTTGAATGGGCGGGTTGCCGCCCAGGATGATGTCGGTGCCGCGCCCGGCCATGTTGGTGGCGATCGTTACGGCGCCCTTCCGGCCGGCTTGCGCGACGATCGCCGCCTCACGCTCGTGGTACTTGGCGTTAAGCACCTCGTGGGGGATGCCCCGCCGGGTGAGCATCTCGTGCAGGATCTCGGACTTCTCGACCGAGGTAGTGCCAACCAGGATCGGTCGTCCCTGCTCGTGCAGCTCCTCGATCTCGTCGACGATCGCGTCGTACTTCGCCTCGGTGTGCTTGTAGACCAGGTCGGGGTAGTCCTGCCGCACCATCGGCCGGTGGGTGGGGATCGGCGTGACGTCCAGGTTGTAGATCTTGCGGAACTCCTCCGCTTCGGTCATCGCGGTGCCGGTCATGCCCGCCAGCTTCTTGTACATCCGGAAGAAGTTCTGGAGCGTAATGGTGGCGACCGTGATGTTCTCGCGCTGGATGCGGACACCCTCTTTGGCCTCGAGCGCCTGATGGAGCCCTTCCGAGTAGCGCCGGCCGAACATCAGTCGGCCGGTGAACTCGTCGACGATCACGACGTCGGCCTGTGGGTCACGCTCATTCGGCCCGAGGACGCGCCCGTCGGCGACCAGAACATAGTCGCGGTCACGCCGGAAGATCACGTGCGCCTTAAGCGCCTGCTCCAGGTAGTGGACGAGATGGAAGTTGTGCTCGCCATAGATGTTGTCGACGCCCGCCAGGCGCTCGACGCGGTCGATCCCCTCGTCGGTGAGCACGACCGACTTCATCTTGTGGTCGACGGTGTAGTGCTCCTCCTCTCGCAGCTGCGCGACGTACTGGGCGAACTTGTAGTAAGTGTCGGGCGGTTCTTCAGCCGGGCCGGAGATGATGTGCGGCGTGCGTGCCTCGTCGATCAAGATGCTGTCGACTTCGTCGACGATGGCGTAGTTCAGCTCGCGCTGCACGACCTGCGACAGGTCGTAGGCGGACGAGTTGTCGCGTAGGTAGTCGAAGGCGAACTCGTGGTTGGTGCCGTACATGACGTCGGCGGCGTACGCCTCCTTGCGAGAGACTGGGCGCCAGTGCATCAGGCGGTCGTCGCCGTGGTCGTACGTGTCGACGTAATCGGGGTCGTAGATGCCCGAGAAGTCCGGGATGATGACCGACGTAGTCAGCCCAAGGCGGTGGTAGACCGGGCCGATCCAGCCACCACCGACGCGCGCCAGGTAGTCGTTGGGCGTCACGAGATGGACGCCGAGTCCCATGAGTGCGTTCAGGTAGAGCGGCAGACTGGCGACGAGTGTCTTGCCCTCTCCGGTCCGCATCTCGGCGATCCTGCCCTGGTGCAGGACGATCCCGCCGAGCAGCTGGACGTCGAAGTGCCGCAGACCGATGGTGCGCCGCGATGCCTCGCGCACGGCGGCAAACGCTTCGGGCAAGAGGTCATCGAGCGTCTCGACGCGCGCCGGCCCGCGCGTGCCGCCCAGCTGCGGGTCGGCGATGCCGAGGCGGCGGCGGAACGCCGCCGTCTTCTCTCGCAGGTCGTCGTCGAAGAGCCGCTCGAACTCGCCTTCGAGCGCGTTGACCTTTTCTACCAGTGGCTGGAGCTTGCGGATCTCACGGTCTGAGCTGCCGCCCACCAGCCTCGCCAGGAGGCCGAGCATTCTTTCAATAGTACGCGGTCGATTGGTACCTGGGTGGTGCCCAGGGGGGCGTGTTGTCAGTCGGGTTGCACGGCGAGCAGGCCGGCGTCTGCGCGGTCCCACGCCTCCTGGACCAGGGCCCACAGCGCGCCGGCGACGACGTTCTGCCCGCCGAGGATGACCGGCACCGGAGAGGCGAGCGCAGCGGCGGTGAACTCGCGGGTAACCGTATCGCCAATCTCGTCCGCGCTGCCCAGATCAGAGCGGAATCGGTCTGCCGGCAGGCGCGCCAAGCCTGGCGACAGGTGGTAGAGCAGTGGGCGCGAGTCGAAGAGGACCACGTCTGAGTACTCTGCCAGCAGGGAGAAGAACCGGGCCGCCCCCACGGCGGCGTACAGCTCGGCGAGCAGGGAGCGCACCTCGCCGCGCGTGTGCCGGCCGTAGGACTGCATGGCGCGCTCTTCGACGTACAGCCGCCGCGGGCCACGGATGCCCAGCTCCGCGGTTCCCCAGAGTTCGGTATTCACGCGGCCGATCAGGGTCTTGCGCGTGTCGCGCAAGATCAGCGCGGGCATGGCGCGCTCAAGGCGATCGGTGCCGAGGGCGTGTGACTCGACGTAACGCTTCGCGTGGTGTTTGACGCCAGTCTGGACCGAGAGGATCGCCAGGTCGGTCGGCGTGTCGACGTCGAAGGTCGTCTCCACCGCGGGCGGCAGCACGTCCGCCTTCAGTCCTGCCTGTCGCGTCAATAGGCGCGGTAACGAGTTGTCGCCGGTCGCGGGGAGCGGGATGCGGCCGAGCGCATCCGCCGGGGCGAAGCCGAAGAAGTCGGCCGATCCGGCGTTGTTGGTCACTACCGTCCGATCCGCGGCGAGCAGCCGGTGGCAGACGTCCTCAAGCGTGGCCGGCGACAGCAGCGGCGCGGCGGCGGCGCCGAAGTAGAGGGGGCGGGCGATGTCGTGCTTGCGGATGGCGGCCTGCAGCGCGCGACCGAAGTGGAATGGCTCCTCGGGTGCGTCCCGGTCGACCGCCACGCGCTCGTGGCGAGCGGCAGCGGCCTCAAGCGCGTCGGAGTTGGTGACCACCACGACACGGTCGACGAGCGGGCACGCCAGCGCCAGCTCGACCGTGTCCAGCGCGCACGCGGCGCAACCGCCGGCCATCAGACGCTCGACCGGCGTCGCGGCGTGGTCGCCGTGGAAGACGAGGACGGTGACCCGCTGTGGATCTCGTGTGCCGGTGCCGCTCAACGCGACGGAGCGTAGCGGGTCTCGAGGTTGGCGAAGCGCGTCTGCTGAGCGAGGAACGCCAGCTCGATGTCGGCGGTGGGGCCGTTGCGATGCTTGGCGACGATGATGTCGGCGACGCCGCGCCGAGTCGTTTCGGGGTCGCGCACCTCTTCCCGGTAGATGAACATGACGATGTCGGCGTCCTGCTCGATCGACCCGGACTCGCGCAGGTCGGAAAGCTGCGGGCGGTTGTTGGGGCGCTGCTCGACGGAACGGTTGAGCTGCGACGCGGCGAGGACAGGGATGTTGAGCTCGCGCGCCAGCTCCTTGAGCGAGCGCGAGATGTCGGATACCTCCTGCACGCGGTTCTCGGTCCGGCGGCCCTGCATGAGCTGGAGGTAGTCGACGATGCAGAAGCCCAGGTCGTGCTCGGCCTGCAAGCGGCGAGCTTTGGTGCGGAGCTCCATGACCGAGATACCGGGTGTGTCGTCGATGTAGATCGGCGCTTCGGACAGCTCGCCGATGGCCTGCGCGATCTTGGCCCACTCGCTCTCCTCGATGAACCCGGTGCGCAGGCGGTGGGAATCGATTCCGGCGTGCGAGCAGATCAGGCGCTGGACCAGCTGGTCCTTCGACATCTCGAGAGAGAAGATCCCGACGGGGATGTTGTTCTTGAGGGCGGCGTGGGTGGCCATGTTGAGCGCGAAGCTCGTCTTTCCCATGCCGGGTCGCGCCGCGAGGACGATCAGGTCGGAGCGCTGCAGTCCGCCGGTCAGCTCGTCCAGGCGCGTGAAGCCCGTGGGGACGCCAAACGTCTGGCCGCGGTGCTGGTGGATGTAGTCGATCTGGTCGAAGTACTGCTCGAGCACCTCGGAGATGGGGATGAACTCTCGCGCGCGCCGGCGCTGCGTGAGCGAGAAGAGGATCTGCTCGGCCTTGTCGACGGCCTGCTCCGCATCGTGCTGGAGGTCGTAGGCCACGCCAGCGATCTGACCGCCGGCAGTGATGAGGCGGCGCAGAATGGCGCAACGCTCGACGACGTGGCCGTAGTACTCGACGTTGACCGCGGTGGGAACGAGGTTGATCAGCGACGTGAGGTACGCGGGGCCGCCCACCTGCTCCAGACGCCCGCGGCGCTCGAGCTCGTCGCACAGCAGGACGAAGTCGGCGGGCTCGCGCCGCTCGAAGAGGTCGACCGCCGCCTGGTAGATCGTGCGGTGGGCTTCGCGGTAGAAGTCCTCCGCGACGAGGAAGCCGGCGACGCGGACGACGGCGTCGCGGTCGATCAGGATGGAGCCGAGGACCGACTGCTCGGCCTCGATGTTCTGCGGCGGCAGGCGCTCTTCTGACATAGCGAGGCGACGTTTCCCAAGATACGGGAAACGAGGCCGCGCGCCGCGCCGCCTCCTGAGCGGGTGGGAGGCTAGGCGCTTGCGGCGGCCGCCGCGGCGGCCGCGGGCTCGGCGTTCTCCGCCACAACGTTCACGCGCACCTGAGCGTGCACCTGGCCTCCCAGGCGGACGTCGACTGTGTGCTGACCGAGGCTGCGGATCGGCTCGAGCTCGATGTCCCGGCGGTCGATCTCGATCCCGTGCTGCCCCTTCAACGCGCCGGCCACGTCCGAGTTCGTGACCGAACCGAAGAGGCGCCCTTGCTCGCCCGTGCGGGCCGTGACGGTGATCTCGAGCGAACCGAGGCGCTGCGCGAGCTCCTGCGCTTCGGTCAGGCGGCGAGTGTCCTCCTTGGCGCGCCGGTTGTGGAGCACCTGGATCTGTTTGAGCGCGCCCTGGGTGGCCTCGGTGGCCAGTCCGCGACGGAGCAGGAAGTTACGGGCGTAGCCCGGGGCGACGTCCTTGACGTCGCCAATGCGGCCAAGGTTATCGACGTCCTTGAGGAGGATGACTTTCATGACGGTAGCGGGAGAGTCTACCGCGCCCCGCCCCCAAACCCTTGCGCGGGTGCTCGGCTGTTACCCGAGGATGCCGAGCGGGTTAACGAAGCTGCCGTTGCGCAGGATCTCGAAGTGGAGGTGTGAACCAGTCGAGCGGCCGGTGCTTCCCATGCCCGCGATGGTCTGCCCCTTGCCGACCTGCTGGCCGGGACGCACCCCGATGGACGAGAGATGGTTATAGGTGGTGCTGTAGCCGTTGCCGTGGTTGATGACGACGCGGTAGCCATAGCCGGTGTTGTCCCAGCCCGTGAACGTCACCGTCCCGCCGTCGGCGGCGCCAATCGCCGTCCCAATCGGCGCGGCGACGTCGATGCCCGGGTGCCAGCTGCTGTAGGTCGTGGTGATGACGCCGCGCGTCGGCCAGGAGAAGCGGCCGGTCGGTGCGGCCGGGGCCGGTGCAGGGATAGGTAGCGTGGGACGCAGCGCCTGCGGCTGCGCCGGCACCTGCGCCGGCCGCTGCGGCTGCGGACGTGTGACCACGGGCGGCGGGGGCGGTGCCACCGGCGCACGGCGGACGATCGGCAACTGGCCGCCGGGGATTACCAGCAGCTTGTCGACCGGGAGTCCTTCGCCCGGGCGGAGACCGTTGTAGTCGACCACCGCGGCGGGTTCGACGCTATAGCGCTTGGCGATGGCGTCGAGGTCGTCGTCGGCCTTGACGGTGTGCAGCGTGCCAGGGACGGGCGGGATGCGCAGCTCCTGCCCGGGCTTGATGATGGCGTCCTCGTCCAGCCCGTTGGACCACATGACGCTGAACCAGCCCACGTTGAACCGTGCGCCGATGTCCCACACCGTGTCGCCGGGCTGGACCTTGTAAGTCACCACCTCAGCGCGCGGGCCGGAGGGGGCCAGCGCGGTAGTCGCGCTGGCCGGGCGGACGAGCGAGTCGCGCACCGGGACCTCAGCGGCACGGGGGCCAAGAACGAAACGCCCGTTGGCGCTCAGCTCCCCCTGCTCACTCCCGATGCCGAGTAGCGCGGCGACGTTGTCCTGGGGGCGGCTAAACCCGCCCGAGAAGACGGCGAGCAGGGCGATGCCTACGACGAGGCCGTGCGGGACGGCGCGCGGGGCGCCGCCGGCGGCCGGCCGCAACGCCAGGGCGCGTTGCCTCAGCAGAGGCAGCGATGCGCGCGCGGTATGGCCGAGAACGAGCGCCGCGGCCAGAAAGGCGTGACCGCTTTCGGACCACCAGCGCATCAGCGCCGGCGCCAGCCTCCCCTCCCGGCGATCACGCCGGGAAACGATCGGCTCTTCGCTTGAGTCCCGCGAGACAGGTACCGCTCTCGGTGCCGGCCGCACTCCGAAAGCCCCGGGAAGCGCTGCTTCCCTGACGGCCACCGGAGGGCGCAGGAGGACTACTCCCAATACGCGCTCCTACTTCGGTTTCTCCGACGCTCCGCGGCGTTGAAGGTCGGAGGCGCAGACGGTACCACGGTTTTTCGTAACGTGTCTACTTCACGGCTCGTCTGGGCTACAGCCTTAACCCCCCGACAACGGCTGTAGGACGGTGATCCGGCCGAGTGGAACGACGTGGGCGCGCTGTCCGCCGGCCACGGTAACCGGTATGCGCTGCAGCGTGCTCAGCTCATACAGACCGGTGCGCAGCTCGTAGTCGCCGGGGGCAGCGACCGCCCTGATCTGGATCAGATGCGTGTCGCCGACAAACTGGCCGGGTCGCCAGCCGCCAGTCGGCACCCTCCCGCTGGCAGGCTGGCCATCGCTCTGGCCCACCAGGAGGTCCCCCGCGCCGGCTATGTGGGTGAAGACCGTGAGGTCGCGCGCCGGACGAGCGGCCGCCTCCCAGTACAGCGTGAGGCGGATTGCCTCCCCGGGACGGACGGAACGGGTCGAGACGTTGTAGCCCGCCAGGTGGATGCCTTCCTCGAACGCCGCCGGGGGAGACAGCACGCGGTCCTCTCCTACGGCCGTCCAGGGCAGCTGGTAAAGAAGGAACCGGCTGTGGTTGCCCGGCTTGGGCAGCGCGAGCTCAAGACGTGCCTCGGGGTTGAGCGCGGCGAAGCGGCGCTCTTGCTCGCCGTTCGGCGCGTCGGTGAGCACGTAATACACCGGCGCGCCCTGGTTGGCGAGCTGGAAAGCGCGTATTGGCTCGTCTTCCAGTGCCGTGCGGACAGGGCGCTGCTCGGGGACGAGACCAACTTCCACGCCTGGCTGGTGCAGGAGATACGCTCCCACGCCGTCTCGTGGCATACCGGTGGCGGTGCGCGTGAGAACCACGACCGGGCGAGCGCCAGCGCGGTTTTTCAGCGCTTCGACGATCTCGCGGAGGCCGTAGCCGGCGTAGTTGCTCTCCACGTACTGGAAGCGGTCGGTGATCCAGCGGCGGTCGTCGAGCCAGGGCGCGGTGGCGGGATCGCGCAGCAGGGAGACGGCGAAGGTAAGGCCGGGGGCAGCGGCGAGCGCGGTGGCAGCCCCCGCCACCAGTCCCGCCCGCGCGCGCGGCACGTGGGACGAGAGGTCCGCGAGTAGCGCCGCCGCCCCGGGAAGCGCGCAGACGAAACAGAAAACGATGTACCGGCTGTAGATGATCTTGGCGGTGAGCACAAAGGCGAGCAGCGGTGCCACGGTCCACACCGCGAGCGTCACACCGGCGGCGCCGCGCCGCCAGCAGAGCCACACCAGGCCTGCGACGCATGCCGCCGCGAGTGGCGGGCCGAGGTAGCGCAGTGCGGTCAGCGCGACAAAGAGCGCGTTGCTGCCCCACAGCGCCAGTGGCAGCGTGAGGACCTCGCCGAGCGTGAGCGAGTAGCGCTGGAAGTTCCCCTCCGAGAGGTTGTCGACGATCGGGCTGAGATAGAGCACCGAATAGGCGGCGGCGGCGATGGCGTACGCCTGCGCGAGAAGCCACCAGCGCCGCAGCGCGCGCGGTGAGTTCACCGCAAGGAGGATCGGAACGAGCCCCACGAAGAAGAGCGCCGAGAGCTTGGTGAGGACGGCGGCCGCCATCGCCGCGCCCAATCCGAGCGTTGCGCGCGCGTCCGGTCGATCGCCCCACCGGAGCGCGGCGACCAAGGTCACAAGCGACGTCGTCGCGACGAGGCTGTCGTAGAGCGCCATGCGGTCGTGGATGAGCGCGATGGGGGCAGCGACGTACAGCGCACCGGCGATCCAGCCCGCGCGTCCTCCGAAGAGGCGGCGCGTGAGCCAGACGATCAGCCAGAGGTTGGCGAGCCCGGTTAGGACCGAGACCAGTCGACCGCCGATCAGTCGGTCGTCGACCATCGCGAGAAAGGGCGGCATCAACCAGGCGAGGAGCGGCTGCTTGCCGTCCTCGAGTGATGCCAGCCAGTCCTGCGCGTCAACACCGTGCAGCGCGCGGACACCCCATGTGATGTAGGTCCCCTCGTCGGAGACCATGGGAAGCACGCCGAGGTTGGTGAGGCGCGTCAGCAGGTAGGCGATGAGCAGCGCGGCGCCGGCGGCTGCGCCGCGCCTACTCAAAGAAGCGGAATCGGACCAGCGTCCACCAGGCGTGGAAGGCGTCGGTCCACCGGATCTTCTTTCCTTCGTTGGTGCCGCGACCGCGGTAGGAGATGGCCACCTCGGTGATGTCGTACCCGCGGCGGAGGACCTTGGACGTCACCTCAGGGCAGAAATCGAACCGCTCGGCGCGCAGGTCGAGGTCGTCGATCAGCGACCGGTCGAGCACCTTGTAGCACGTCGCCTCGTCGGTCACCATGCGGCCGAAGAGGAGCGACGCGGTCCACGAGAGGAACTTGTTGGCCAGCCAGTTGGCGGGGTGCATGCCGGGCACCGTCGCCAGTAAGCCGCGTCCGGCGAAGCGCGAGCCGTAGACGACGCGTGACTTCCCTTCCAGCAATGGCGCGAGCAGTCGCGGGTAGTCGCCCGGGTCGTATTCGAGGTCGGCGTCCTGGATCAAGACGATGTTTCCCGAGGCGTGGCGCAGGCCGGTACGGATCGCGGCGCCCTTGCCTCGGTTCGTCGAGTGGCGGATGAGCCGCACCTGGGCGAACTCGCTGCGGCTCTCGGGTAGCTCGAGGAAGTCCACGCCCCCGTCGTTCGAGCAATCGTCGACGACGACGATCTC
>DASTZM010000388.1:0-2187 GCA_035764305.1 Chloroflexota bacterium
GCCGGTTTCGAAGTAGGCGTTTTGAGAGAAGCTTGGCCCTCTACCTCGGTGGCAGCTACACGCGCAGCAACTCGAGCTTCGGTTTCGCATCGGACACCGTCGCCGGCGGCACCATGACCGCCAGCGGGGCCTACGACCAGGTCACGCTCACCAAAGCCGGCGACAACGCCCTGACCGGCACCTACGCGTTCCGCAATCTCGCCGGCGACACGGTCAACCTGATGTTCCGGGCGACACGCGCCAGCTGAAAAAGGCCACCACGCAGCAGCCGCGCCGCCCGCGCCGCCGCGCTCGACATTCACCGGCGCCGGAGCTAGACTGCGCGCATGAACGCGTTTCGTGCCGTCACCCGCCGCTCCGCTCTTGTTGGGGGCACCTCGGCGGCGTGCGCCCTGCTCACGGCGTGTGGCGCGGGCGAGGCGCCGCAAGGGTCAACGGGCGTCAAGAAGCCGGCCACCGTGGTGGTCCACTCGCGCGCCGGCACGGCCGACCACTCGGCCTTCCAGCAGACGCGCATTCCCATCTTCAAGGAGAAGTTCCCGCAGATCGAGCTGCGCTACGAGGACATCCCCGGGGGCGAGCTGCGCACCAAGCTGCTCGTCCTGGCCGCGGGCGGCTCGATCGGCGACCTTGCCTGGAACGGGACGTTCGTCGGGTCGCACGAGCTGCTGGCGAAGGGCACCTTTCAGCCGGTCGAGAAGTTCATCAAGGCGGAGAAGTTCGATACCAAGCCGTACCTCACCGCGTCGCTCGACGCGCAGAAGTACAACGGCCAGCTCCACGGGCTGCCGTTCATCGGCCATTACGGCTGCAACGCGATCTACTACAACCAGGATCTGCTTAGCCGCAACGGCGTCCAGCCGCCGCCGGTGGACGCCAACTGGACGACCGATGACCTGCTCGACCGCTCGCGGCGCGTGGTGGCGGGCGGCGCGGCGAGCGGCTTCATTCCGTCCACGGGGATTCAGGAGTGCGGCATCGCCTGGCTGCGCACGTTCGGCGGCGAGCTACTGACGGCCGACGGCAAGAAGGCGGCGATCGATTCACCCGACTCCGTCGCCGCGCTGCAGTGGCTGTACGACGCAGTGCACAAGCATCGGCTGGCGCCGTCCTACGCGAACGCGCGGGCCGACTTTGAGGACGGGAGGCTGGGCTTCCAGCAGGCGACGCTGGGTCAGGTGGCCGAGTTCCGTTTGCCCGCCTCCAAGACGCACCAGTTCAAGTGGGCGGTCACGGTAATTCCCAGAGGGCCGACGAACAAGCGCGGGACGCAGGGGACCGGCACCGGCTACGCGCTGACGAAGCTCTCCAAAGAGCCGGAGGCCGCCTGGGAGTGGACCAAGTTCATCACGAATAAGGAGAACGGGATCGAGCAGGTCTACGGCGGGGGCGGCTCCCCCGGCGCGCGCACCGACGTGTGGAACGACGCGAAGCTGCTGTCGCTCAATCCGATCTTCGGCGTGATGGTCAAAGTGTTCGGGCAGCCGGGGCCGTTCCACGCGCCGGCCAACACGCGGACGGACGAGATCGTCAAGGCGGTCGACGCGGCGTTGAAGCCGCTGTGGGACAACCAGTCGTCGGTACCAGCCGCCGCCCGGGCTGCTGCGGACGCGGTCAACCAGATCCTCGCGCAGCCGATGTAGGGTGGTCGCACAATGTAAGAGAGGAAAGGGGCGATGACGGTGACGCGCCACTCGGATTCTCGCCGGGCCTATCGGGCCGGTCGGGCCGGTCGGGCCGATGACGTCCGCCGCCCCGACCGGTGACCTTGCCGGGGAGCGATTTCTCCGCGCCGCGGCCTGCCACTCGGTCACACCCCACCCCCGATTTGGTCCGCTGAATCCACACTGGCTGTTCCTCGCGCCGCTCCCGCGCCGAGTGGTGGCCGGGCGAGGGAGGGGCGGCAGAGCGACGGGAAGCCAACGACGGCGCGGCAAGAGAGCGCTATTCCTCGGCGAGCAGCCGCTCGGGCGAGAGTCTCACACCGGTATCTGGGTGCTGTCGCGTGCGCCCGCGGCGCCGTCCGCGGCGCCAAGTCCGGCGCCAAACTCGCCCTCCCTCTCGTCCCAGGAGGCAGCCAGGAACTCGGGCGGCACGACCAGGTTCCAGCGCGCAACGTAGCGCCCCGGGCGGCGGTCCGGGTGGGTCAGGTAGTGGGGGCTGACGCTGGCGCTCGCGGCGCGAGGC
>DASTZM010000389.1:0-2121 GCA_035764305.1 Chloroflexota bacterium
GACGGCTGCCTCTTCGGGCGTGCAGCCGACGAGCAACTTGACCTCAGCGTCGCGATCGAGGACGTCGACGGTGAAGACGGCGCCGGTGACGCGCAGCTCGGGGAGCGAGCCGCGCCAGACGTCGACGCCTTCGCCGTCGCCGCCGCTGGTGCCTTCGAGGTAGCCGTAGTCGAGGGGGTAGGCGCGACCGCCGCGCTCGCGGCCTGTGGGCCAGTCGATCACGATCTCCGCGCTGGCGACGAGGTCGTCGGCGCGGAGCCAGAAGGGGTCATCCGTGGGGGCGGTGAGTGGGGCGTCGGGCATATGAGGAGTGATTGATACGGCTTCTTAGTGACTCGGCGCCGGTCGATTGCCGGCGGCCCGGCTCTGCCCGCCGGTCGGGTAAGCCGACGGAGTCTCAGGCGGGCGAGTCGGGCAGCCGCCGGAAGGATTGCTTGGCGATGCGGTAGCGCAGGCCGTAGCGCTCGCTGAGGGCGGCGGCGGCGGGGTTGGCGGTGTTGCCCATGACGCGGGTGACTCCCTGCCGACGGCACCAGCCGACGAGGATGCTTTGGGCGGGGTCGTACCGCGAAAGCGGGATCTGTCACCTCAGGGCCTCGGCAAGCGCTGCATCGAAGCCGGCCTTGCCGAGGGCTCGGAGTACGGCGACCTTCGCGAAACCTCGGTGTGGAAGATCCGATGGACCGGCCATCGTGCGGCCCATGGACCAGATCAAGAACTTGGAGATGCCGAAGCACGTCGCCTCGCACACGTGCTCGCGTTCCCAGGGCGAAAGGGGGCGGTGGGCCTCGTAGCTGCGGAGTGCGGCGGCGAGACAGCCGAAGTCGACGTGCGTCGGACTAACGGCCTGGGACAGCGTAGTGCCGAGGTCGTGGAAGAGTGGACCGACGCCGACGAGGTCCCAGTCGAAGATGCGGTGAAGCTGGTCACCGAAAAAGGCGGCGTGCTCCATCACGAATTCGACGTGGCAGACACCGCGCGGCGCATCGGGTGGGGCGTCGAGACCGGCGAACGTGTGCGTCACCCAGGCAAGGGTGTCCTGGGCCTCTGCCGGCATCCACTCCAGGGCGGGTAAGGCTTCAAACCGACGAGTGAAGTAGTGGTGAGTCACGAGTGTGGGCGGGAGCGGAAAGTCCCGGGCGATGGTGTGCAGCCGCCCGAGGGCGTCGCCAAGTGCCGCCGCACGCCGGCGCGTGACCGACCGATCGTCGGAGAGATCCAGGTATTCAAAGAGCGCAATCTCATGATCGCCGTGGCGCACACGGGGGCCTCCGTGAGTGCTGCGGTGTACCTGGATCGCGGGATAGCCGCGGTCGCGAAGGAAGAGGATGAGCTCGAGGCCGCGATCGGTAGTGGGCAAAAAGGTGAGGAACCGCTTGAGGAAGAAGCGGCCGCGCGTGGTTGTGAGCCGGTAGTAGGGTGCGTTGTGGGCCTGGATCGTCAGCTCGTCGAGCGAGACGAGCTGACCGAGGTCAAAGTGGGTGAGGATCTCGCGCGCGTCGTCGGGGGACAGGGACGCCGTGGCGCCAATGGTACGCGGAGGTGGGGTGGCAGGTCGGGCGGAGTGGGGCGGCGCTAGAGTCGCCGATGCCGGCCCTTGGGGGCCGGCATCGCGTGCGCTGGATTGAGTGGGGTTAGCGGCCGCTCTGGCCGCGGACGAGGGCGGTGGAGGTGGGGGAGTCGCCGTGGGGGGCGCTGCTGGCGATCTCGCCGAGCTTCTGGGCGAGGGCGCTGATGCACTCGCCGAACTCGCGCCCTTCCTTGGCGTCGCACTTGTCGCCCATGGCCTGGGCGGCTTCGGCGACGTCCTGGCCGATGGCCTCGGCGCTGGCGCCGTGGGAGTCGTCGGCGTCGTTCGCGGCGTCATTCTGGGCGTGGTCGTCGCCATAGGCCATGGCGATCTCGGAGACGCACTCGCCGTGGTCGCGACCTTCCTTGGCTTCGCACTTGGAGAAGTCGGGGCCCTGGGCCTCGAGCTGGGCGGTGGTGGCGAGCGGCGTGTCGGCCGCGAACGTCAGCACGGGGACGGCGATCAGGAGCGCGGTAGCAGCGGCCGCAAAGAACGGCTTCATCGGGTTGGTTTCCTCCGGGTTGTCTGTCTTGGTTGGAGAGCGATCTGGT
>DASTZM010000390.1:0-3133 GCA_035764305.1 Chloroflexota bacterium
CGCTGTCCCAGCTGCGTGGCCCGCCGTCCGCCAGCGCATACGGCACTTTCTGCCAGACGAAGGCGGTGTGCTTGCCCGGCGGCGCCTGGCTCGGGTCGTGGAGCGTGGGGACGGCGCCATTCATCCACACCTGCTCGGGGAGCAGGCCGCGCCCCAGGCGGTCGTAGAGCGCGTAGATCTGCTCCGGGCGGTCGAGACCGAGCACGCTCATGAACGCGCTCGACGCGGAGGCGTCATACGCCGCAGCGCGGTACGCGGGCGCCTCGTGCAGCGCGAGGTGCACGCCAAACAGCGGGCCTACGGTCGAGTACTCGTAGCGCCGCACGCGCTCGGCCAGCCCGGCCGGAAGCGCGCCCTCCCCCACCAGATCCAGGAAGGTCTGACCGGGGTTGAGGCTGCTCGCGACGAAGCGCCGCGCGCGGATGAAGCTGCCGTCTTGCAGCTCGACGCCCGTGGCGCGGCCGTTTTCGACCACGATCCGCCGCGGCGCGTGGTTGGCGAGCACGTCACCGCCGTGGGCGTAGACGCAGCGCTCGAGCGACCGCGCCAGCTCGCGCGAGCCGCCAACCGCGAGCTGCGCCTTGCGTCGTGAGGCGATCAGCTGGGCGGGGACGAACCCCATGCCGCGCACGTTGACGTCCACCTCGCGCAGCATGCAGATGGCCAGCAGCAGGCAGCGCGCCTGGGCGCTCTCGAAGTGCGTCTCCAGGAACTCGCGCGGGCTGAGCGCGGCGGCTTCCAGATAGCGCCGCCCCGCCTCGCTGCGCTTCAGGCGGGCGCGCTTCTGGTCGTCTAGAACAGGAGGCGCGGCCAGCTCGGGGACGATCACGTCGTCGACCGCCGCCGCGTAGTAGTCGCGCAACCGCAGAAACGTGTCGGCATCCTTCTGGGAGAAGCGCGCCAGCGACTGCGCCGTCTTCTCGGGATCGCGATGCATCACGAAGCACCGCCCGTCCTCGGTGTGGAGGGCGACGTTGACTTCGGGCTCGATCAGCTTCAGCCCAAACCCCTCCAGGTCAAGGTCGCGGAACCACGGGGTGGCGCTGATCGCGCGGAGGAAGACGGCGTGGATGTTGTGGAAGAAGCCCGGATGCGCGTTGTCCTCCAGGGTGGACAGTCCCCCGCCGACGTGCAGTGACCGCTCGAGCATCAGCGTGGAGAGGCCCGCGCGCGCGAGGTAGGCCTGCAGGATCAGGCCGTTGTGCCCGGCGCCGATGATGATGCCGTCGTAGGTGGAGGAGATGGGCATCGCTGGGGCCGATCGACCGGGCGGGATGGGTGCGGTCAGTCGCTGGCGCCGGCGCCGGTTGCCCACGCGCCGAGGGCCATGAGGCCGCCGTCGACGCAGACGTTCTCGCCGGTCATGAAGCTCGCCTTCTCGGATGCGAGGAACAGCACGACGTTGGCCACCTCCTCGGGCTTGCCAATGCGCCCAAGGGGGTGGGACTGGCCGTAGCGGACGAGGGCGCTCTCCATGCCGTCGGGCTCCAGGCGGGCGGAGGCGCGCACCATCTCGGTGTCGATTGTGCCGGGGTTGACGGCGAGGACGCGGATGTTCTCGGCGGCGTAGTCGATGGCGAGCTGGCGGGTGAGCGAGAGGATGCCTCCCTTGCTCGCGGCGTAGGCGGGGACGCCTTTCATGGACTGGAGGCCCTGCACACTGGCGTTGTTGACGATCGCGCCGCCGCCGCGCTTGCGAATCTCGGGGATGGCGTGCTTGGCCATCAGGAAGTAGCTTTTCAGATTGACGTCGAGGATGCGGTCCCACTGCGCCTCGGTCGTGTCCTCCACGTTGGCGTAGGAGTCGCGGGGCTGGATGCCGACGTTGTTGAACAGGACATCCACGCCGCCGAACGCTTCCACCGTCCGCCGGACCACTTCACGGCACACCGCGTCCTGAGAGACGTCGCCCTCGACGAAGACGGCGCGCCCGCCCGACTCGCGCCCCGCCGCGGCGCAGGCCTCGACCGCCTCGCGCGCCGCCCCGGCGTTGACGTCGGCGATCGTGACGCCCGCCCCCTCGCGGGCGAATGCGACCGCCGCGGCGCGCCCCATGCCGAAGGCGCCGCCGGTGACGATGGCTGCTTTGCCGCTGAACGTGCCCATGGCGTGTTCCTGTCTCCTAGGTGTCGGACTGGTGTGGGTGGGATCTCAGGCGCACTCGACGCCTCCTTCTGGAGTGACGCGGGTGACGCGGCCACTGGGGGTGAACAGCCTGGCCGAGAGGCTCGCTTCGAGCGATTCGCCGGGCTGGAGGGTGCGCTGCGTGCCGCGCTCGATGGCGTCGGCGAGCCCCCCGGCGGTGGGGCTGCTGTGGGGCTCCACCCCCATGACGTACGCCTCTCCGTACCAGGGATAGGCCTGCGTCCCGCACAGCTCCTGCCACAGCCAGACGCACGGGAACACGTCCAGCGGCCAGGTGAGCGCGAAGCCGAGGCGGAGCACGTCGTTGGAAAGGGCGTACCACCCCGCCCCGAGGTTGAGCAGGTAGCCAAACCGGTCGGTGCGCGCTTCCGGTCCGGGAACGACGCTCAGGTCGAGCGTGCCGCCGCGATCGGCGCGCTGGACGTGGGGCCAGGCGCTGCGCGCGCCGGCGGCGATGGGGGATGCGGGGGAGACCTGCGGCGTGTTGGCCAGGAACGTCGTGGCGGGCATGTCCAGGCGGCAGCCGCCGGCCAGAAAGGGGGCGCCGAACGCGGGGTGGTGGCCCCACATCAACGGCTGCGGCGCCGCCCCCTCGTTCGTGACGCGCTCCCAGAGGTGCAGCACGGGGCGGTCGGCGTCGAGCCAGATGCGCTTCTCGATGCGCAGTGGTGTGCGCGCCAGGCGGACAGCCAGGCGCAGCCGCGGCACGCCGCCGCGCGGCACGTCCATCTCGCACGCCCACGGCACCACCGAGGCCTCGCCGTGGAAGGTGTGCGCGGCGCCGTTCACCGTGCACGCGCCGCCGGCGTTGGGCAGCAGCTCCTGCCAGCCGCCGCCGTAGTGGTCGAGCCACACAGCCTGAGACCCGGCGCCGCTAGCCGCGGGGATAGGCGGCGGGCGCAGGCCCCAGGGTGACTTCCAGAGCAGGTCGATTCCCTGCGGCGCTTTCGGCGTGGTGTGCTGGCGGGCGGTGAGCGCGTAGATCTCG
>DASTZM010000391.1:0-2852 GCA_035764305.1 Chloroflexota bacterium
TGGCAGGTCGGCAGCGACGCGTCCACGAGCGCCTGCCGGCTCGCCGCGACCGCCAGTTGCGAGAATCGGTCCAAGCGGCGCGCCCGCTTCGCGTCCATGTGATCCAAAGGATCGAAGTCGTCGATCTCGGCCGCGATGCGCGAGCGGAACGGCGTGGGGTCAAAGCGCGTGATGCGCCGGATCGCCGAGCGCGGCTCGGTGAGCGCGCGCCGCAGGCCGCGCGCGTCCCGCCCGTCCCCTGACGCGCACGCCGTGATCGCGCCAATCCCGGTCACTACCACCCGCCGGCGCGTCACGCCGCGGACTCGACCAGGCGCTTGATCCTCGCCAGCGTCAGCCCGGCGATGTGGTGCACAAAGTGCGGCCCGATCACACGCTCGGCCACGACCACGCCGATGAACGGCCAGGCGAGGTCCAGGCGGTGGTCGATCGTGACGCGCGTCGCGCCCTCGACCGGCTCGAAGCGCCACGTCACGTCCATTCCCGTGGTGATACCGCCCACGTGCCGGAAGTGGATCGCCGGGGTCTCGGGATGCAGTTGCTGCACGGCCTGCCAGGAGACGGGTATCCAGCCTCTGCGCGCCGCCATCTCCACCAGCTTTCGGCGTCCGCTCGCGTCCTGCTCCAGCACCGTCACCCACCGATAGTGCGGTAGCAGCTCGGGCCACCGCTCGACCTCCGCGGCCAGCGGATAGATCCGTTCGGCGGGGGCACGCATCAAGATGGATGTGCTGGTACGCATGCCTCAGCTGACGTTCACGGCCGGAGCAGTCCCAGCAGGAAGCCTGGGCGCAGCGCGTCGGCCGCAGGATGGTAGTCGCCCAGCACGCGACCGAGCAGCGCCGCGTGACGCGGGCGGCCCTCCAGACGGCGCAGCGCGTACCCAAGCAGCCGCGGCGCGGCCAGCAGCCCTTGCACCATCCAGCTCACCACCTCTTTCTGGCCGAACTCCCTTCGCCGCTCGGCCTCGTACGATGCGAGCGCTCGCTGCGAGAGATCGTCACGGCGCAGCGCCCCGTCCAGTGTTTCCGCTGCCAGCTCCGCCCCGCGCAGCGCGCGGAACACGCCCTCTCCCGTGAAAGGGTCCAGAAACCCCGCGGCGTCTCCTACCAGGATGAACCGATCGCCCGCCGTCCGGTGGACTCGCGCGCCAACCGGCGCCGCTCCCCGGAGCGGACCCACCTGCACCGCGCCGCGCAGCCGCGCCGCCGCCGCCGGTACGCGGCGCAGCCCCTCTGCCAGAGCCGCTCGCGCGCCGCCCCCGGCGCGCCCCGCGTCGAGCGGTAGCACCATGCCGACGTTCAGCAATCCGTCGGGCAGCGGCGCCAGTCCGCAGTACGCCCCGCGGCTCACGTGCATCTCTCCCCACTCTGACAGATTCGCCGTCAGCTCGGTGCGCGTGAAGTGCGCCACCAGTCCCAGCCGCCGCGGCCACGCCACACGCCGCGTCACTCCCAGCCCGCGTGCCACGGCAGAGCGAGCGCCATCCGCACCGATCACAACGCGCGCCCGCAGTGCCTCCGCCTCTTCGCCCCGCCTGACGCCGACCCGCACACCATCACGCCCCACCGCTACGTCCCGCACCTCCGTCGCCTCGAGCACCCTGGCGCCGTTGCCGCGTGCGTGCTCCAGCAGCACCGCGTCGAACCGCTCGCGCGTCACGCACAGTGCGCGACGCACACTCGCGTCGTCGGCGCCGCCCCGATACGCGATCGTGGCGATGACGCCCGAGTCCTGAATGAGCCGCATCCCCAGCGGCCGTTCGGGACGCAGCGCCCGTACGGCCGGCAGCGCGCCGAGCCGCGCCAGCACATCCTCGGTCCCCGGGCTCAGGTATTCGGCGCACGCCTTGGGGCGCGGGAAGCGCGCCCGGTCCAGCAGCAGCACATCGTGCCCCCGCGCCGCCAGCAGCGTCGCCGTCGCGCTCCCCGCCGGCCCGCCGCCCACGACGATCGCGTCCGCGTCCATGTCTAGACCGTCGCCGTCAGCGACACGCGATAGAACAGGAACGAGTGCCACTCCACCGGCGTGAGACCAGCTTTCCGGGCCAGACCGCGCATCTCGTCCACCGTGTAGGCGCGCAGCGCCGAGAGCGGGCCGTCGTGCCGCGTGAGGCGGTTCCTGGACCCCAGCCGCACCGCCACCACGGCCCCCGCGTAGGTCACCCACGAGCGCACGATGTCGTTGATCAGGACCGCCACGCGCGCGCAGCGCCGCTGCTCGCGCAGCGCCGCCAGCGCCTCTTCCGGCGAGAAGTGGTGCAGCGCCAGCGACGACGTCACCACGTCGAACGCGCCCGCGCGAAACGGCAGACGTGTCGCGTCGGCCACGACGAAACACAACCCGACCGGCACTGCCTCATGGTCGCGCGCCGAGCGCAGAATCTCCAGACTGACGTCGCTCGCCACGACGAAGCGCTGCCTCCCGTGACCGTCCGCCCACCGGCACAGCTCCCGTGGAATGTCCGCCGCGCCGGTCGCCACGTCCAGGATGCGGAGCGCTTCGCGCGCGGGCACACGGCGCGCCAGGCGGGCCAGCGGCGCCACCGCCAGGCGTACGCCTCCCAGCAGGCGGTTCACCCGCCGCAGGTCGTGCAGGTTGTCGTCGATCAGCGCGCGGGGATGCCCCGGCGCGTCCATCCACTCCGGCTCGCTCGACCGCGCCGGTCGGGTCGGGAACCGGAGCATCGCCCGGCGCGCGCCAGACGGCCGCTAGGTGGCCGCCAGCTCCGGCGCGCGCCGCCTCGCGGCCCCGCCGGGCGCGGCGCCCTCGATGCACTCCCCCAGCAGTTCGACGCCGTCGTCGATCAGATCCTGCGCGATGTAGCCAAACGCCAGACGCAGGAACGGCAC
>DASTZM010000392.1:0-7699 GCA_035764305.1 Chloroflexota bacterium
CTCTCGATGGACTTCCGCGTCCTCAAGACTCGTCGCAACCCCCAGTGCCCCGTGTGCGGCGACAAGCCCACGATCACCGAGCTGATCGATTACCACGAGTACTGCGGCCTGCCCATCCCGCCGGAGCTGGAGGAGCAGCGCGCGCATGCGCCGCACGCCGCTGGCCCCGCGAGCAGCAATGGCCACGCGCCCGCCGAGAGTGGTCGAGCTCCCGCGCTCACTCGCTGACCAGCTGATCGCCCACGCGCGCGACGCCGCGCCGCACGAAGCGTGCGGCGTCGGCGCGCTCGAGGGAGTGCGTATCGTGGCGCTCTGGCCGGCGCGCAACTACTCCGAGACCCCCGAGCGAAACTTCACCTTCACCCCGCCGCCCGGGCACAAGCTCGGCCCCGACGACGGCTTCTGGCGTCTGATCCGCCTCGAAGACGGTCAGGACACTGTCATCTACCACTCGCATCCCCACTCACGCGCGTACCCCTCCGCCACCGACCGCACCGAGATGAGCCGCGCGTGGACCAACGCGCTCCAGCTGATGGTCTCACTCGCCACCGACCCGCCCGACGTACGCGCGTACCGCATCGACGCGCGCGGCCAGGTCACCGAAGAGCCAGTTACGCTGCTAGACTGACCTTCGTCCCTATGTCAATCGCACACCCTGCGCTCGACGCGAGCACGGCCGCCAAGTACGACCGGCTCCGCCAGATCGTGCGCTCGCTCGAGAGCACGCTCGTCGCCTTCTCGGCTGGCGTCGACAGCACGCTCCTTCTCAAGGTGTGCGTCGACGAGCTGGGGCCAGATCGCGCCGTCGCCGTCACCGCCGTTTCCGAGTCGTATCCGTCCCATGAGCTGGCGCAGGCGAAGCGCCTGGCGCGCGACGTGGGGGCGCGCCACGTCCTGGTGGACACTAACGAGCTGGCCGATGAGAACTACGCCAGCAACCCCACCAACCGCTGCTTCTACTGCAAGCAGGAGTTGTTCACGACCATCTTCCCGCTAGCCGAGCGTGAAGGGCTCAAGACAGTCGTCTACGGCGCCAACCTGGACGACACCGGCGACTACCGCCCGGGCATGCAAGCCGCCAAGCAGCTCGGCGCCCGCGCGCCGCTGCTCGACGCCGAGATGGGCAAGCCCGAGATTCGCGCCGTCTCGCGCCTTCTCGGGCTGGAGACATGGGACAAGCCCGCCTTCGCCTGCCTTTCGTCGCGTATCCCGTACGGCGAGCGCGTCACCGAGGAGAAGCTGCAGCAGATCGACCGAGCCGAGATCGCGCTGGTGGGGGAAGGGTTCCGCCAGGTGCGCGTGCGCCACCACGGCGAGATCGCGCGCATCGAGGTGCCGCCGTCCGAGCTGTCCCACTTCTTCGAGGACGGACGCAACGAGCGTGTCGCGCGCGCCCTCAAGGAGATCGGCTTCCGCTACGTGACGTTGGACTTACAGGGCTACCGCTCCGGCAGCCTCAACGAAGGCCTCGCTCAGGCGATGACCACGCCCGCCAGCCTCGGCAAGCGCCTTCCGGTGGTGAGCGTCTAGCCCCCCGCCACCGCCGGCACGATACTGATCTCCTCCCCCTCCTTCACCGGCGTCTCCTCTCCCTTCAGGAAGCGGATGTCCTCTCCCGCCACGTAGATGTTCACGAACCGCCGGATCTCACCACTTTCGTCGTAGATCCGCTCGCGAAACCCCGGGTGGTCGCGCTCCAGCGCCGCCAGGACGTCTTTCACGGTCCCCCCCTCTAGCGCCAGCTCAGAGGCGCCGCCCGCCAGCCGGCGGAGTGGGGTGGGGATGCGCAGCTTCACGGCCATCTCAGCGATCTCCTCGCAAGTAAGCGTCAAAGGCATCGAGCGTCGCCTCGACTAGCGGCGGCTGCGCCAATACCGGCGCAACCGCATCCAGCGTCTTCAAGCCATTGCCGGTGATGTACGCCACCGTCCGCTCGCCGCGCCGCACGACGCCTTGTTCCACCAGCTTCTTCAGCACCGCGATCGTCACGCCGCCCGCCGTCTCGGCGAAGACCCCCTCCGTTGCGGCCAGCAGCCGCATCCCCTCTGCGATCTCCTCGTTCGTCGCGTCAAGAACGGCCCCGCCGCGCTCGCGCACGATCTTCAGCACGTAATAGCCGTCCGCCGGGTTGCCGATCGCCAGCGACTTGGCAATCGTGTCGGGCCGGTGGACTGGTTTGACCGCGTCCCACCCCTCGCCGAACGCACTGGCAACCGGGTTGCACCCGTCGGCCTGCGCTCCTGAGACGCGCACCTTCTTCGGCTCGATCAGTCCGACCTTGCCCAGCTCCTCGAACCCCTTGGTGATCTTTGTGAGCAACGATCCCGAGGCGATTGGGACCACGACGTGGTCGGGCGCTTCCCACCCCAGCTGCTCCGCCGTCTCGAACGCCAGCGTCTTCGAGCCTTCAGAGTAATACGGGCGCACGTTGATGTTGCAGAATGCCCAACTCTTCTGATCGGCGATCTCCGAGCACAGGCGGTTGACGTCGTCGTACGTGCCCTTCACCGCCACGACGTTCGCGCCGTAGACCAAAGCATTCAGGATCTTGGACTGCTCCGTATCCCACGGAAGGAAGACGTACGTCTTCAGCCCAACTCGTATCCCCGCCGCCGCGACCGCGCTCGCCAGGTTGCCCGTCGAGGCGCACGCGAAGGTATCGAACCCGAACTCGCGTGCCTTCGCCGACGCGACCGCCACAACGCGATCCTTGAACGAGAAGGTTGGGTTGACACTGTCGTTCTTGATCCACAGGTCGTCCAGCCCCAGTGCGCGACCGAGGTTTCTCGCCGGCTGGAGCGGCGTGTAGCCGACCCGCCATCCGGTGTCCGCCAGCGACTCGACCGGTAGCAGATCCTGGTACCGCCAGATGCTCAGCGGCCCACGTTCGATCGACTCGCGCGTCACCTCCTGGCGCAGCAGCTCGTAGTCGTACTGCACCTCAAGTGGGCCGAAGCAGAAGTCGCAGACGTGGATTGGCTCGATCGGGAACTCGCGGCCGCACTCGCGGCAGGCCAGCCCCTTCAGGCGCGCAGGGGCATTCGCCGGCGGAGCCGGTCGGTCGATTACGGATGTCATCCCCAGTCAGATCCTCTACTCGCTCGTGTTGTTCGTGGCGTTTGCGGTATTCGACTCGTCCCAGAATCAAAAACCCCTTGTCGTGTGACAAGGGGTGTGCGTGCGTGGCGTTGTGCTCCCCTTATCTCGCAGCGCTTCGCTGCCGGAATTGGCACCTGGCGTCTTCGCCCACGGGCGAATGGCACTGGTTGCCGGGCTTCATCGGGCCGTTTCCCTCCACCTCTCTTGATAAGTACGGAAAGATATTCAGTTGTTAACGCCGCCCAGAGTTTACCAGCGTCCGGAACAGGCACGCAAACCTGCGGCACAGGGCATGCTCGGTACCATCAACCACGTATGCAGCAGCAGGTGCAGACCCACCTCACGCCCGAGCAAGTGCTGAGTGAGGCATCCTCGTTCTTCGTCAAGCGCCGGGCCAAGGTGAGCGAGCGCACGCCGCACGGCTTCTCGTTCGCGCTCCCCGGTGCGGAGGACGGCGGTCGCCTGAGCGTCGCTCCCGGCGGCGGCGCGGGCACGACCGTCACCGTGGAGGCCGAAGGGCTGGGCGTGCTCGCCATCGCCGAGGGGTACGTACGCGAGCTGCGCAAGCAGTCCAGGAGCCAGGGACGGTCGGCCGGCCCCAGCGGCGGTGTCGCCCTGACCGACCTGCGCCAGCGCCTGGGCATGCCCGAGCCACGCCCCCGCCAACGCCCTCCCGCCGAACCCGGCACACCCGGCGAGTCGAGCGAAGTCGGCGGCGCCCGGCCCGACGGCCCTACCCCCAACGAGGCGGTGACTGTCGCGCCGGACAGTGGACCCAAGGGCGGCCCGGCGCCACGTATCGAGGAGGGCGCCGCCGACCACCGATCGACGGCCGAGACGTCCGGCGGCGTCCCGGCGCCCCACGAGGTCGCGATGGCCGCAGAGCCCGACCGGCCCAACCCCGGCACACCCGCCGGCGGCGCGGCCGGTTCCGAAGCGCCGCACACCATGGGATCCGAAGCCTCAGAGGCGCCGGCCGAGCAGCAGCGCCTGGGCGCCTAGCCCACCTACGCCGCTTCAGGCCGAGAGGTGCTCCTCGGGAGCCGCACCAGCTCTCTTGCCCAGGGCCAGCCAGCGCTTCTTGACCGCGGCGATCTTCGCCTCCACCTCTTCGACTCCGGCACCGCCACTGAGCGACGCTCGCAGACGCTGTTCGTACGCCGGCCAGCTCGCTTCCGAGTACACGTCGGCCTCGATGGCCTTGACCTGAGCCTCGGCGACTCGCGATCGCTCCCGATGCCGCGCCGCGAACTCGTCGACCAGGTGCTCCGCTTCACCGTCCCCCCACGCCGTCGCCCAGACGCGGCACCACTCCGGCTTGAGCTGGACCGGGACCGCCGCGAACTGCCCCGCGGCGAACGCCACCGAGAGCGGTGCACGATCGGTCACCGGCACGCCGCGCTCAGCCAGGAACGAGGCTGCCAGCGCGACCGCGTCGCCCGCCGGCAGATCCAGGAAGACGACGACCTCTTTCACGCCTTCCGTTTGGCCGCACCGCGGCCCGCGCCAACTGCGCTGCGTGTCGCACCGTTTCCCGCGGTCCCGGCGCGCATGTCGCTGCCCAGCGCGCGCGCGGCACGCGTCGCGCGCGCCTTCTCCACTCGTGCTCTCCGGGCCTCGGGTGAGATGTTCACCTTCCGCTTCTGTTCTGGCACGACTTTGAACCGCACTACGTCGTTGGAAGACGGGACGCGCGCGAGTCGCATACTGCTTTGCGCTGCCGCGGCATTGAGTGAGCGCATCACTTTCCGTGACGTCTCGCCAGCCTCGAGCGGAAGGGTGACGACCTGTCCAACCGTGAGCTTCTTCAAGAACGCCTTGTATCCGGAAAGATCTTCTGTCGTCGTCGTTATCTCGGCTTGCGCAAACTTTGGCATCAGCCCTCATTATGTCCCAAGTCACGGCTGAAAACACACATCCGTGGTCGAGTGACGACCTCCCCCAAGGTGTGCGCCTGCGCCCCGCGCTCTACGAGGAAGAGGGCGCCATCGGCGCGCTCCGCCGCTCGTGCGGCTGGAGCAGCGATACTGTCGCCCAGCAGTTCCGCGCCATGCGCGAAGGGCGGCGCGAGATCTGGATCGCCGAGTGCGACGGCTACCTGGTCGGAACAAGCACCGTCGAGTGGATCGCCGAGGATCGCAGCCTCGCCGATGGACGCACGCGCTCCCACATCTCCAACCTGGTCGTGCATCCCACCTACCGCCGGCGCGGCATCGCCAAGGGGCTGATGGTCGCCGTCGAGAGCGCCGCCCGGCGGCGTGGCTGCAGCGTCATCACCATCGGCGTCGACCGCGGCAACAACTACGCCCGCGCCCTGTATGAGCGGCGCGGCTACAGCTTCGTGAAAGACATCAACGCGCCCTGGGGTGTTGTGCACATCCTCCAGCGCACGCTCGTCTGAGCCTTAGCCGCGTCCGCGCCCAAACAGGTGCACGCGCACCCGCGCCGTGCCCGCATGCGCGGGCCACTCGCGTTGCATCTCGATGGTCTCCCCGCGCCAGCCACGCTCCCGTGCTGCGTCCACGAACCGCTCACTCGTCACGCGTCCGGGCTCAGCCAGCCACACCATCGCGCCGCGCTCCATGAATCCCTCGCCTAGCTCGAGCAGGGGCGCCACGTCCTCCTGTTCGTAGAGCACGTCCGCCGCCAGCACCACACGTGCGTTGATCTGGCTCAGCCGCGCGCGGCCGTCGGCGGTCCGCCAATCGGCCAGCAGCGTGCGCGCCTCGGCGCCCGCGTTGCGCAGCACGTTGTAGCGGCAGTACATCAGAGCTTCAGGGAAGCAGTCCACTGCGACGAGGTCGGCTCCCGCTTCAGTCACCGCCGTCGCCGTCACGCCCAGCCCGCAGCCGAGCTCGATTGCGGTGGCGCCGTGCAGCGCGTCTCGGCGCGCAAGAACCACTTCTGCCAGCGCCAGACCGCTCGGCCAGAGCGTGGCCCAGTACGGCATGTGGGGAAACGCGCTGACCAGCTCGTCCAAGACCCCGTCGGGGTCCGCCGGGATCGCCACGTCGTACGGCGCCGTCGCGCCCGGCAGGTGCAGCGATAGCTCGCGCAGCGTCCGGTGACTCTCGAGGCGCAGCCTCAGCTCGGCGAGGCGCCGCCTTCTGTGAGCGGTCGGCTCCTGGTCGCTCACCAACGGCTAGGCTACCCTGACCGAAGGGCCCGTGATACCGCTCTCGCCACTGATGGTGCCGGTGGGGCTCTTCCTGATCGTCCTCAGCCTGGTCGACATCTGTCTCACCGTGCTCCACGTCCAGGCGGAGAGCCCCTTCTCCAACCGCGTACAGCGCGCCGTCTGGCGCACCCTGGACGGGACCACACAGTTCGCCGGCACCCGGGCGCGCAGTTATGCGCTGGCGTGGGGCATGCCGCTCATGATCATCGCCACCATCGGCTTCTGGGTCGCGCTGCACGTCACCGGCTACGCGCTGGTGTACGCCCCGTACATCCGCGACCCGCACGCCTTCGCGCTCCGCGGCGTCGAGAGCGGGTCGGCGCCACAAGTAGCGCTCTACTTCAGCGCGGTGACCTTCGTCACGCTCGGCTACGGTGATGTCGTCCCCGTTCATTCCGCCATGCGTCTCCTCGCCGTCAGCGAGGCGCTCTTCGGACTGCTGACGATCTCCTTCTCGGTGACGTACCTGCTCTCGGTCTACCCGCTCGTCTCGCGCAAGGTTGCCCTCGCCGCCTCTCTCAATCAAGAGCTGGCGGGACGCGCGGACGGAGTCGCCGTCGCGGTGCGTTACGTCGCCGGTGGCCACTTTCCCGCCTTCGGCGAGCGCCTCCGCCGCCTGCACGACGAGCTGCTCGCCATCGGCCAGGCCCACAGCATCTACCCGCTCCTGTTCTATGTCCGTCCCGTCGCCGTGCACGAGTCATTCGTGCGCGTTCTAGCGCTCGTCCAGGGGCTGGTTTGCACGCTGCGCTATCAGCTCGATCCAGGTGCGCACGCCGACGTCGTCACCGACCCTCGCCTCGCGGTCCTGGAGGAGTCGCTGCTCTACACGCTGCACAGCCTCGACCGGTCCTCACACCTCGGTGACAGCACGGCGCGCGTCGACGTCGAGCGGATCCTTTCCGAGACACGTGCCTCGCTCGCCGCGTTGGTCGACAACGGGCTGAGCGTCATCTCACTCGACGAGCCCCAGGCGCGCGACGGGTTGCTGCGGTTCCGCACCGCGACCGATCCGTCGATCCGCTCCTACGCCGCCAACTTGCGCTACGAGCCCGATGCCGTGCGCGAGACCTTCGGACGCTGGGCGCGCGACACCGCGCTCGACGCAGCTCCTGCCGACCGCGACCAGTCCGCGTCGGTTAGCTCGAGCTAGCTGTCTACTCCGGCGTCTCGCCCGGCTCGATCAGCAGCCAGAGCCCGCGGTCGTCTCCATCGCGAATCATCAGGTAGTCCCGCCCCACCTTTGCGATCGATCCGTTGCGCACCGCGACCGGCGTTTCTCGCCCCTGGAGCGAGACCACGACCTCTCGCGGTGCTGCGCGCAGCATCGTCACGGTTGGCTCTTCGGGATAGCGGCAGACGAGCTCCGGCACGCCCGGATCGTGGTAGATCCTGCCCAGCTCCAAACGCGCCTCAGAAGCC
>DASTZM010000393.1:0-2467 GCA_035764305.1 Chloroflexota bacterium
TCCAGCTCGGGGTACGCCTCCTGCTGCCAGCCTTCGCTGGAGAGGTACTGCTGGAAATAACCGTTGCGGTAGAGCAGCCCCACGGCCACCAGCGGCAGCCCGATCTCGCTCGCCGACTTGAGGTGGTCACCCGACAGGACCCCCAGACCGCCCGAGTAGATCGCCAGGCACTCGGTCAGCCCAAACTCCATCGAGAAGTACGCCACGGACAGGTCCTTCGCCCCCCCGTCGTGCCCGCCCTGCCCCCCCGCGTCCGCGTGCGCCTGGACAAACCAGGGACGCGGGCCGTTGCTCTGGCCGGCTCGACTCGCTCCGCCCGCGCCGTTCTGACCCGCGCCGTTCCGGCCTGCGCCGTTGTGACCTGCTGTGCCGGCGTACTCGTCCAGCCGCTCGCACACCCGCCGGTACTGGGCCACAAACCCGTCGTCGGCCGCCGCCTCGTCGAGCCGCTCCTGGCGGACCGAGCCGAGCATGAGCACCGGGTTGTGGCGAGAGGCTTCCCAGAGCTCGGGGTCCAGGCGCCGGAAGAGGTCCCGGCTCTCGCGGTCCCAGGCCCAGCGCAGGTTGAGCGCGACGTCACGCAGGCGCCCGAGCGCTTCTGGAATGGACGGGACGATGGTGAAGGTCCGTAACGGACGGGTGGACATAAGTCAGCGATAGTAGCGGTCACCCAGATGGGGCGGTACTCTGACGGCACGTTTTGCGGGGGCGCGGCGTTGGAAACGTCGATGTCCGCCGACGCGTGGCTGTCAATGCCTTCTGAGACGCCCAACTCGGCCAGCTCCGCGACGATGGACGCGTCCGCTCCCGGTTTCGACCCGCCCCGTCCCCTGGAGGACGGCGAGCGGATCGAGCTGTGGCTCGCCGCGGGTGACCCGGACGCCGCGGGCGACCCGGCCCCCGATCCGACCGTCGCCATGCCCCAGGAAGCAGACGCCGGCGACCCGGACGCCCCGGACTTCGAGGGGTGGGACGTGCGCCCGGCGCAGGTGGAGGCGGCCGCCGGACCGTTCGTCGCCGTCGCCACGGGCGGCTGGGGCATGACCGGCGAGCCGGGCGCGCCCAGCGCCGCGGGGGCCCGCGCCATCCTGCGCCGCCTGGGAGCGGACGGCATCGCCGAATGGGAAGGCACGATCGCGACCGGCGCCGAGAACGTCGGCGGCACGCGCCGCGCCGGCGCGGCCGAGACGATCCTGGTCGTGCGCATCGACCCCGGCGCCGGACGGCTGTACCAGCGCCGGCGCAGCCCCCGTCTGGCGGTGCGCCTCAGCCCCGTACGCCTGCTGCCGGCGAGCGTCGCGCCCCCGGACGAAGGGAGCGCCGACGGCGTGGAAGACGGCGACCTCACGCCGGTCGCGCGTCTCTCGGACGTCAGCGCGCACGGCGCCGCGATCGTCGTCGACACGCCGCTCGAGACCGGCACCACCGTAACGCTGGAGTTCGAGCTGCCCGGCGAGCCGGCGCCCTTCCAGGTGCGGGGACGCGTCGTGGAGCCGGCGGTCGCGCTCCACGGCGACGTGCAGCCCCAGCCCGACGGTCTGCCCGGCTTCCGGCGCGGGATCGAGTTCCTGGGTCACGCGGCGAGCCGCGAGAGCCGGCGCCTGGCAGCGGTGCTGACTCGCCTCCTGCAGAGCGACGCGACGCGCCAGTAGCCCCATCGGCACCGCCCTCGACTGCGCCGGCCGCGCCGTCACTAGAGAGATACCCCCGCTTCGGCGGCGAAGGTGCGCAGCAGGCGCGTGAACAGCGCCCCGCGCGAGCGGCGGATGTTCGTCTGTTCGCGCGCCAGGCCGAGCGCCCGCTGCCACACGCCCATGTGCTGGGGGTAGAGCTTCCTCAGCGCGTTGATGTAGAAGCCGCGGCTGTGGCGGTCGCCCAGGAGCGACTCGACCTCCTCGATGTGGTGCGCCAGCTCCGGGTACTTCTGCCAGATGTCCGGCTCGGCTTTCGGGGCGCGCGGCGCGAGCGATGGCCGCGCCGGCGGTCTCGCGGGCAAGCCGCCTGCGAGGAGGCTTCCTAGGCTGCTTGGGGTCCCGCCCCGCACGCCGGGCGGGGAAGGCGGAGCCGTTTCCCCCAAACGTTTATTCAAAATCGTTTGAACGTTCTGCGGTTTCCCGTTGGAGCCGCCCTTTGTTGTTTCAGACTGCAACGTAGGCGGCGCCTTGTCCACCACCTCGGTTTCACTTTGAAAGGTAGGTGCCGGGTGGCCGTTCGCCTGAAGGCTGGCCGGCTCCCGCTCCTGCTCCGACACGTCGCCCTGGAGGAGCGCGGCGAGGCGCGGCTCGTCCTCCGGCACCAGCGGATCCTCCATCAGCACGTGGTAGGTGCTCACCGTGCGGCGCTTCTTGCCGATCCGCCGGTCGTAGACGTAGTTGTGCTCCACCCGCACGAACTGGCGGACGTCCTCCCGCTGGAGAATGCGCCACAGCGTGACGCGAGAGAAGCCGCACGCCGCGGCGAGCTCGGC
>DASTZM010000394.1:0-4869 GCA_035764305.1 Chloroflexota bacterium
GACCACGACCGCTGTCGCGGAGGGAGCAGGGGGTGCCGGGGGCGGCGCAGGCGGAGGCTGGGTGATCACCAGTGCGCCGGCCGCGAGCTGGGCGTCGGCGCTGAGACCGAACGCCGACTGGCGCGCCGCGAGCGCGGCGGCGCGCAGCGCGTCCTCGCGCTGCGCCTCCGCAATGATGTTGGAGCTGACGGCACGGATGGCTCCGGCCAGGTTGGTCACGGCCTCGCGCACGCCGACCGCCACGCCCCCCTCAAACTGGACGATCAGCGTGCGGACGCTGATCTCGGGCTTGAAGTCGGCTTGGTTGCCCGTCCCGAGCTCGCTGCCCTCGTAAAGAACCGAGGCATTCAGCGCCAGGCCGGCCTCGCGCGCCGAGATCACGTACATGCTCCCGGTGATGGTGGCGAGGGAGAAAACCAACAACGTGGCATACCCGCCGACTCCCTGCGTGAAGAACCCGGCGAGCGACGCCCAGAGTCCGGACACTTGCTCCTCTGGCTACCTAACCTGGGCGTGACCCACGACGTGACGGGGGATACGGTGCCCTAGCCGGCTGCCACCGCGACGGCCGCCTGCGCGGCTCCTGGCGGTAGCACCTCGTCCGGGTTGTAGGAGTTGGCGCGCTCGGCGTCGTACAGGCCCGCCCCACGGTCGTCGTGCTCGGCGGTGATGCGGCGCACCTCCTCGAGGGGCATGGAGATGAGATCTGTCGAGAGCGTCAGCCCCGGCTTGAGGCGGATCAGCTTGTGCGCGATCACAGGCTCGTTGCGCCCCTTCACGTGCAGCGCCATCGGCTCGCCCACGTCGACGAAGTCCTTGCACGCGTCGAAGGTCGTGGAGCTAATCACGACGTCGCTGTTGACCTCCTTGGTCTGGCTCTCCAGACGCGAGGCGCAATTGACCGTGTCGCCCATCGCGGTGTATTCGAGCTTCTTGCCCTCGGCGCCGATATTGCCGACGACGGCGGAGCCGGAGTGGATCCCGATGCCGATGCGGATCGTCTTCTCGCCGCGCTGGACCTGGTCCGCATTGAAGACCTTCAGGTAGTCGCGCATGCGCAGGGCGGTCAGCACGGCACGCAGCTCGTGGCGCTCCTGCTCCAGGGGGCAGTTGTACTCGGTGATGATGCCGTCACCGAGGAACTTGTCGAGCGTGCCCTCGAACTCGACCACGGCGTCGATCATAAGATTGAAGTAGCGGTTGATCAGCGCGACCAGCGTCGGCGCGTCGAGGCTCTCGGAGAGCGTCGTGAACGACCGAACGTCTGAGATCAGGACAGAGATGTCCTGGCGGTCACCTCCCAGCCGGACTTTGCCCGCCAGGACGGCCTCGGCGACGGCGCCGGTGACGAACTGGCTGAACATGTTGCGGATCTTCTCGCGCTCGCGGAGGCCGCTGACCATGTGGTTGAAGCTCTGGGTCAGCTTGCCGACCTCGTCACTGGTGCTGACGGTGACTTCGGCCTCGTAGTTCCCCGTGGCGACGATCTCGGTCGCCTGCACGAGCTTGCTGATGGGATTGGTGATGGCGCGCGCGAGCGCGAGGCCCATGGCCAACACGCCGAGCACGACGATGCCGAACACGGCGATGATCTGAATTCGGCTGGCGAACGCGGCTTGCTGGATGAAGACGTTGGGCAGCGCGACGCCCATTGGCGCCGCCGGAACGGTTCGGATCTCGAGCGCGCCGACGAGCTCGGTGTAGGCACGCTGCTTGAGCGCGAGCGGCTTGCTGACCAGCACCGGGTTGGCGCCGACGGCGACCTCGGCCTGCTTGGGCGTGATCTCGAGCTGCGTAGCGGCAGTGTTTCCAGCACCGGCGGCGCCCAAGTCGTCGGCTGGCAGGGTGGTGGCGACAAGCTTCCCGTTGGTGTCGTAGATGGTCAGGCTGACCTGAGCTTCCTTTGAGAGGCGTTCCAGCACTTTCTCGAGCGGGTAGCCGATGACGATGCTGCCGACGATCTGCTGATCCGTATTCCGGACGGGGGCGGATGCATACACGACCTTGCCCCAGGAGAGATCCATCAGGGCCGCGTACTTGTCGCCCAGGTTGTCGGTGACGCCGCCGAGGGCGTTCTGGACGATCGGGTGTTGGGCCAGCGCGGGGTCGGTCATCTGGAGCGCGCGGTCGCGGTATTCGTCCGCCCGCAGCGCAAGCAGCTGCACACCGCCGGGCGCGAACACATCCACCAGCCCCATCTTGGCGTTGACCTGCAGCGGCAGGAGCAGCTCCTCGAGCTTGGTCGTGTCCTGCGCCTCGAGCGCCTCGGCGACGCCTTCGGTGTTGGTCATGAGGCGGAGCACCTGGAGGAACTCGGTCTCCAGCTTGACCATCGACTCGTTGGCGGCGGCGCCCGAGTCCTGGAGCTTTTCGATGAACTTGGTGTTGATGGAGTCGGTGACCAGGCGCGTGACGATGTAGACCGCCAGGAGCGCCAGGATGAGCATGATGATGAGATAGGGCGCGATGATCTTCCCCGCGATTCGGGTGGAGACGAGAGGGATCTGAAGACCGCGACGCTTGACGGCGGCCGTCTCGGGTGTTGCCGGGGAGGGCGCGGGAGGCGCCGCCTGGGCAGGGGCCGCCGACGGGGCGGGAAGACTTACGGCGGTCATGTCAGCTGTCCTTCAGGTTGCGGCACCGGGCGGCCTCTCGCTGGAGAGAACGTGGCCATTATAGGACGGTATTCGCCGTCCTGTTCTGAAGGTGGGAAGAACGCCCGCTCCGGCTCGCCGAGAGGCTCGACTTCCGAGCGCTAGGCGGCGCTTGTCTCTTCTTCGGCCTGCGTCGTGATCTTGTAGCCGAAGCCGCGCACGGCGACGATGGAGGGCGGCTTGATGCGCGGGTTGGCTTCTTTGAGCTTGGTGCGCAGGCGGTGCAGGTGCACGTCGATGGAGCGCCCGATGCTGGCGTCCTGGTAGCCCCAAACGATCTGCGCTAGGTCCTGGCGGGACAGGACCTCCTCCGGCCGGCTGGCGAGGGCGGCGATCAGCCGGTACTCGGTCGGCGTCAGCTCGACGGACACGTCACCGAGCTTGACGCTGCGGCGCGCGTGGTCGACGTGTAGATCGCCCACGCGGTAGCTGCGCGGCTGGGCGTTCCCCGTGGGCGTCGTGTCGTAGACCGGAGCAGCGCCGGCGCTCGCCCCTGCCGGCGGCGGCGCGTCCTTGGGGCGAGACGCGGCGCGGCGCAGCGCCGCCTGGACGCGGGTCAGCAGCTCGTCCACGTGGAATGGCTTGGGCACAAAGTCGTCGGCGCCGAGCTTGAAGCCGAGCACGGCGTCGCGCTTCCGGTTGGTCGCGCTACAGATGATGATGGGGACGTCGGCCCGGGATTTCAGGTCGGAGCAGAGCACCAGGCCGTCCGAGTCGGGGAGCATCAGATCCAGGATGATCAGGTCGGGGTGTACCTCGTCCACCAGCGTCTTGGCCACGCCGCCGTTGGGCGCGTGGGCGACGCGGTATCCCTCCGATTCGAGGACGTCGGTGAGCGTCATGGCTACGGCCGCGTCGTCCTCCACCAGGAGGATCTGGGACTGCTGCCCGCCAGTCTCGGATTCCATCTCTTCTCGATCCCGTTTACGCCGGGCTACGAAACGCAATAAGCGTGCCAGTGGCGATCACGGAGCGTCACGCATGGCGCCGCGGACCCGTCACGTGGCAGGTGCGACGCTGGAGCGCGGCCGGCGCGGCGGGGCCGCGCCGAGCAGCCGGTAGCGGAGGATGACGGCGATCATGCGCAGACCGACCTCGATCGCCTTCGTGACCGATCCCGTGATCTTGCTCTCGCCAAGCCGGCCGCGGTAGTTCACCGGCACTTCGACGATCTGGCGCCCCGCGAGCAGCGCCAGGCAGACCATTTCCGGGAGGAAGTGCGAGCCGTTCACGGTTAGGCGATCTGCCATCGCCTCGTAGGCATCGCGGTGGATCAGGCGAAGCGTGCAGCCGCAGTCGGAAAGCGATGGTCCGCCGTAGATGACCTGGAGGAACTTGGCCACCGCCCAGTTGCCCCAGCGGAGGAAGCGCCCCATGTTCGCCTCACGCCAGATCAGCTCGGGGGTGGTGCGAGTGCCGAGGACGAGATCGAAGTCGTCGGCGTAGGCCAGCAGCTTGACGACGTCCTTGCCGGCGAACGTCCCGTCGGGCTCGGCGAGCACGATGAGGTCTGCGCGAGTGCGGTGCGCCTCCGCCATCCCGCGCCGCAGCGCCGCGCCGTATCCCTGGCGCGTCTCGAGGACGTAGCGCGCGCGGGACGCGGCGATCAGGGCGGCGGTTGAATCCCGGCTGTTGTTGTCGACGGCGATCACCTCGTCGATCAGGTCGCCGCCGCCTGCCGAATAGAAGTCGTCGATGGCGCTGGCGATGCCGCGCTCCTCGTTGTAGGCGGGGAAGACCACCACCACCCGCTTGCCCTGCCACATGGCGGGAAGGAGTTACCAGTTGGGAGGGGAAACCTGCAGCATCACCGCCGTGAAGGCGGCTGCGGCCGCGCCGTACCCGGCAAGTCGCCGCGACGGGACTCCAAAGAGGAAATGGAGAGTCATGCCGGCGAACCCGAACGTGTTCACCAGCGCCGCCCCCCACGCGCCGAGCCCGACGCCGGCAAGCGTGGCGGGCACCCGATCATCCCACGGCACGATGCGCGCGAGATTGGCAAAGAGGCCGAGAGCGAGCAGACCGTAAAGTGGCGGAACCGCTGGAGCGCGGTGCAGTGAGAAGCAGAGGAGCGCGACGGCGGGGTAGAGGTACCGCTCGTGGATCTGTGTGGGCAACATGAAGAATCCCGCGTACGCGCACGCCGCGCTGCCCAGCCAGTCGGCTGGGCGTGCTATCGAAGTTCTCCAGATGACCAGCGCCAGATAGGCGGCCA
>DASTZM010000395.1:0-4387 GCA_035764305.1 Chloroflexota bacterium
TGCACGGCGACGCTCGCCGGGACGTTGTGGTCGAGCAGGATGAATGGTGGCTGCGGAGGTTTCCGTACCTCCCTGCGTGCCAACCAGTGAGCCTAGTGTTTCAGATCCCGCGGCGGGAACGGATCGTTGCCGTAGCTGTCCTTGTCTCTGATGCGGCCGTCCCGCCCGTGGATCACCACATCCGTGCCCTGCCGACGCGCGATCTCGCGAGCCGTGGTTAGTGCCTCACGCTGGGTCCTGGTGACGCGCGTCGCGCGCTGACTCCCGGCGCCGCGCACGGCCCAGCCTCCACCCTGCGGCACGACGTGCTGAGTTCTAGCCATCTCGGTCCCCGTCTGTCCAGTGATTCTAGCGCGCGTTGCTGCCGTGCCCACCGCCCATGCGCCCCCGCGACCTCGATGCCCACACGCGCCGCCTCGGCCCCTGGGTCGCCCGCCGCGCCGCCGGCATGGCCATGACCGAAGCGGTCCACTCCTCCGCCGGCAGCCCGTCGTAACCCCGCCCGAACCCCACCCCGACCCCGGCTAGAATGCCCCCCGTGAAGCTCGCCGCGCAGGAAGGCCTCGTCCCCGGCGACCGCTTCGCCGACAAGCTCGCCGCCCTCCACGAGTGGGGCTACGACGGCGTCGAGCTCAATGGCCGCCAGCTGCGCGACCGGCTCCCGGAAGTGAAGGCCGCCCTCGCCGGCTCCCCCATCAACGCCAGCACCATCTGCGGCGGCCTGCCCAACTCCTTCACCTCCCCCGACAAGGCCGTGCGCCAGGAGAACGTCGACGCCGCCCGCGGCCTTCTACGCTGCGCGGCCGACGTGGGCGCCCGGGGCATCATCTTCGTCCCCCGCTTCAACCGCACCGACGGCGTCCCCGACCTCTCCCCGCTCTACTCGGTCAACCAGCTCCAGCGCGACCTGCTCGTCGCCGTGATCCGGCCCCTCGCCCGGGAGGCCGCCGACCTCGGCGTCTGCCTCATCCTCGAGCCGCTCAACCGCTACGAGGCGCGCTTCCCCAAGGACCTCGCCGAAGGAGTCTCCATCTGCCAGGAAGTTGACAGCCTCGGCCTGCGCCTGATGGGCGACTTCTTTCACATGAGCATCGAGGAAGCCGACATCGCCGCGTCGCTCCGCGCGGCGGCGAAGTACCTCGTGCACGTCCACCTCGCCGACAGCAACCGCCTCGTCCCCGGGCGCGGCCACACGCAGTTCGTCGAGCCCTTGCGCGCCCTGCGCGAGATCGCCTTCGACGGCTACGGCGCCCTCGAGTGCGGCGTCCCCGAACCGCGCGCCGACTCCCTCGCCCAGACCGCCCGCTTCGTCCGCGCTCAGTGGGACGCGGCGTCCACGGCGGGCCGGGTCACGGCGGCGCCGTAGCCGCGCCGGCGGTAATCGGCGCGCGTCGCCCGGAAGGGAGCTCGCGCCTATGCGCGCCAAAGGCATCACCTACGACACCGGCTTCGTCCGCAACGGATCGATCTCGCGCGAGCGTTTCGACCCCGATCTGGTCAACCGCGAGCTGCGCATCATCCGCAACGAACTGCACTGCAACGCCGTGCGCGTCACCGGCGGCGACCCTGAGCGCCTCGAGCTCGCCGCCACGTCCGCCGCCAACCTCGGCCTGGAGGTCTGGTTCTCCCCCTACCCGCTCGATCTGACCGACGCCGAGATGCTCGCGCTCTTCGCCGACTGCGCCGATCGGGCAGAGCGCCTCCGGCGGCGAGCTGCCCAGGTCGTCTTCGTCGCCGGCGCCGAGCTGAGCCTCATGGCAAAGGGCTTCCTCCCCGGCGACGCCGTCGACGAGCGGCTCAACCTCCTGCTGGCCGACAGGGATCGCCTGCGCGAGCGCGTCGGCGAGCTCAGCGCGCGCATCAACGACTTCCTTACTGAGGCCGTCGCGCTCGTCCGCCAGCGTTTCGGCGGCAAGATCACCTACGCCGCCATCCCCCTCGAGCGCGTCGACTGGGCACGCTTCGACATCGTGGGCCTCGATCTCTACCGATCCGCCGACGTCGCCGGCCAGTTCGCCGAGGGCGTCCGCACCCTCGTCGCGCAGGGCAAGCCGGTCGCCATCACCGAGTTCGGCTCCGCCGCCTACCGCGGCGCGGGAGACCGCGGCGCCCGCTTCATGGAGATCGTCGAGTTCGACGAAGCGATCGGCGTCCCCATCCGCCTCGACGGCGTCTACCCCCGCGACGAAGCCGGGCAGGCCACGTATCTACGCGAGCTGCTCGAGGTGTTCGACGCCGCCGGCGTCGACAGCACCTTCGTCTTCCTCTTCGCGCTCGATGGCTTTCCCCACCGCCCCGACAGCGACCCCCGCGACGACCTCGACCGCGCCAGCCCCAGCATCGTCAAGCTCCTCGACGGCGGCCACGGCACCACCTACCCCGACATGCCCTGGGAGCCCAAGGCCGCCTTCACCACCCTCGCCGGGTACTACCAGGGGCACTAACTCAGCCGCGCACCAGCAGCGACGTTACTTCGCCACCCGGCTCGCCCCTCGACGGCGCGGGCAGGATGCTGGAGCGCGACCAGCCGGCATGCCATCCCTCCGAGCTCAACGCAGCCGCCCCGAGGCGCACTTCCGGATCCCTGCCCTCCGTTGGTTCAAAACGATAGCTGGTCCTGGTGCAAAACGTTAGTAGCAGCTACATACCCGGTACGTTCGTCGCGTCTCACGTGCCCACCAAGCGGGACGCAGCGGTGCTCCGAGCGGCGGTGCTCCGAGCGGACGAGGGTCGCGGGACGCTATGTCGTTCTGGGCCGAGGCTCCCGGGTCATCGACCGCGACCTCCCGCTCCTCGTCGTCCGCCGAAGAGTGGGGCATGCACTCGCTGGTGACCTACCTCGAGACCCCTTTCACCAGCGTCCCTATCCGCCACCTGGGCCGAGGTTGCCGGTACAAGGTCGTCGGTTCAGCACCAGCGTGATCGGGTCGCCCGTTGGGTGGTAACGAACCCGTTAGGGATCCCGTTCCACGCTACGATGCGTCCTTCCCGCCTAAGGCCCGGGGATGGAGACTAGCGAGTGGGACAAACGGCACTCAAGAGGAAGTGCGTCACGATCTACACGGATGGCGCGTGCGTCGGGAATCCTGGCCCCGGTGGCTACGGCGTCGTCCTCCTGTACGGCACGCGGCGCAAGGAGCTATCCGGCGGCTTTCGGATGACCACCAACAACCGCATGGAACTCCTCGCCGCCATCGAGGGCCTGCGGGCGCTAAAGGAACCGTGCGCGGTCACGCTCTACTCGGACTCGCGGTACGTCGTGGACGCGATGGCGAAGGGGTGGGCGGAACGCTGGCGTGCCGAGCACTGGCGCAAAAGCAAGTTTGAGCCCTGTCGGGAACGCACCAACGCGGACTTGTGGAAGGTGTTGCTCGAACTCAGCGCCGGGCACGCGGTCGCATTCGAGTGGGTTAAGGGGCACGCGGGCAATGTTGAGAACGTGCGCTGCGATGCGCTCGCCGTGAGCGCCGCCACTCAGCCTGACCTTCCAACCGACCGAGAATTCGAGCGGGCGCTTACCGGACCGTTGCTTGCCCACACGCGTAACGATGTCTCAGGTGCGAGTCCAGTTGAGCGGATCGCGCCAGCTGGAGAGTCGGTTGTGTCATCCGCCGCCCCGGCCAACACGAGCGTGGGTGCACGCCTCCATAGGCAGGGCTCTGAGGACCGGCCAGCACCAGCGCCCGCGACGCAGCGGCTGGACACCAGGCTCAAGCGCCAGCACGGGCCAGTCCTAGGCGACGTGCTGACGCAGCTCCATCGCCGGCAGTGGCAGCCCATTCGCTGGGCGATGACGAAGGTCTACGATCGGCCCGGCGTCTACGTCCTTGGTCTTGGTGTGCCCACAGCGCAAGGCGCGTGCGCGGTATATGTGGGCTCGACGCTCAGCCTACGCACGCGCCTGGGACAGCACACCATCAGCTTCAGCAAGCTTCCGGCCGGCGGGTTCGGACCGATGTACGCGATGTGGGCGTACTGCACCAGTGAGCAAGACGCACGTGAGTCGGAGAGCTGGCTAATCCGCGTGCTGCGGCCAGCATGGAACGGGCTCGGGTGGGGCGCGTCCCCGTTCTGGACAGAGATTCCGGCGTCGGTGTTCGAGCGGCTCCGCACCGCAGCCGGCAGGGCGCGCCGCGCGAGTGTCCGGAGCAACCCCAGCGCGCCGACACGCACGGCCGGCGACCAGGACGTGCTCGCACGCCTGCGAGTCCCCATGCGCTGAGCGGAGTGGCGTCCAGCACGCCTCGCGGCCGCCCACGCCTGAACGGGATAGGGAAGTGCCTTCTCTCAACCAGCACCTGCCTTCGAGCAGCTACGTCCCGATCCTATACGGCACCGCGAAATTGCTCGTAGCGCTCCTCCAGGAAGAGCCGATTGGGCCTGAGTT
>DASTZM010000396.1:0-2444 GCA_035764305.1 Chloroflexota bacterium
GAGCTCACCGCGGGCAGGCTCGTCCGCGCGCAGTCGGACCCCACCCAGCGCGGCTCGCTGCTCGACCGATCGGGCCGCGCGCTCGCGGCGACCGTCGCGGGCGGCGCCCGGTCCTACCCGCAGGGCGACGCGGCCGGGCCGCTGGTCGGCTACGTCGGTCAGCCCACGGCTGAAGAACTGAAGACGCTCACCCCGCGCGGCGTCCTGGCCAGCGACGTCATCGGACGGGCCGCACTCGAGGCCGCGGTCGAATCGCTCGTCGCCGGCCAGCGCGGCGGGCGCCTGACCGTCGTCGATCCCACCGGCGCAGTCGCCGAGACCCTGACCAGCGTGCCGCCCCGCGCCGGCGAGAGCGTCACCACCACGATCGATCTCGACGTGCAGCGCGAGGTCGAGGCCATTCTGGGTGACCGCATCGGCAGCGCCATAGTCATCGACCCGCGCTCCGGCGCCATTCGCGCCCTCGCCAGCGCGCCGCGCTACGACCCTAACCTCTTCGTCCGCGGGGGAGACGTCGGCGCCGTCCTCAACGACTCGCGCCAGCCCCTCATCGCCCGTCCGCTCCAGGGCCTCTACCCACCGGGCTCGACCTTCAAGGTCGTCACCATGGCGGCGGCGCTCGAGAGCGGCGCCTTCACGCCCGACTCGGAGTTCACGTGCACGGGGCGCTGGACCGGCCTGCCCGGACTCGCCTTCGATTGCTGGCTCCGGACCGGGCACGGCGCGCAGCGCCTGGTAGAGGGTCTCACCAACTCGTGCAACTCGGTCTTCTATGAGATCGGAAAGCGTCTCGACGAGATCGACTCGACCCTCCTGCCGTCCATGGCTGCCCGCTGCGGGTTCGGCGAAAGCACCGGCGTCGCGGCGGACATCGAGGCCCCCGGCGTCGCGCCCAGCCCCGCCTGGAAGCAGCGCGTCCTGCGCGATGGTTGGTCACGGGGTGACGCGGTCAACATGGCCATCGGACAGGGCCAGCTGCTGGTCACGCCGCTTCAGCTCGCCGCCGTCTACGCCGCGATCGCGACGTCGGGACAGGGGCCCGGGCTCCGCCTCCTGGATCGCTCGACGCTGCCCGGCGGAAGCGTCGAGCGCCGGCTCCCGGCGAGCACGCGGCGGGTGCCCTGGGCCCCAGCGACCTTCGAGGCGATCCGCACCGGCCTGCGCGGCGTCGTCGCCGCCCCGACCGGGACCGCCGCCTTCGTCTTCCAGGGCTCGCCGCTCGCCGCCACCGTCTCCGGAAAGACCGGTACCGCCGAGACGAGCGGGGGCCAGGCCTCACACGCGTGGTTTGCGTGCTACGCGCCGTTCGACGCCCCCAAGGCCGCCGTGCTCGTCATGCTCGAGCACGGCGGCGAAGGCTCCGCCGCCGCCGCGCCGCTCGCGCGGCGCATCCTAGAGGCAGTCCTGGACCGGCTCTAGCGCAGAAAGTCCAGCACGCGCGCCATGATCTCCCCGGAGAGCACCAGCCCGAGGGCGACATAAAGCAAGCCCGTCGCCGACATCATCGATCGGACGCGCGCCGTGCGCCAAATCGGCAGCGCCAGCGCCAGCGACAGCGCGACCCCCGCGCCGAGGCGCAGCCAGTAGATCCACTCGGCCGGACCCTCGTTCGCGCCGGCCGCCGGCCGGTCGAGCAGCGCTACCGCGCCCAGAAGGGCGAGAGACGCGGCCATTAACGCGTTGAGGCGCAGCAGCGGCCGGGGCGCCAGCAGCGGCGTCACCAGATACCAGTGCCCGAGCATCATGCCGCTCCACACCGATCCCAGCGCCATCGCGCCGGCGCCGAACGAGAGCGCGCGTTGAAGACCGCCCCCTTCGGGGGTGTAGGCCAGGGCGCTGATCAGCAGCGCTCCCACGCCGGCCAGGCTCATGAGCGCCCCCGCCACGCGCGCCGGTAGCCGGCGATCGAGCCGCACCAGTATCAGGTAGACCGCGCCAAGCACCGCGAACCCGCCCCACGCCGGCAGCTCCAGCTCCAGCGCCGACCGCCCGGCGGCGGCCGGCACGAGCCTCCCAGCAGGAAGTACCGCGCGCAGCCATATGCCTGCGCCTGCGGCGCCCAGCATGAAGATCCCGTTCAGGAACAGGAAACCCCCACTGACCTCGCCGTCCCAATCCAGAAGCGCGGTCACGATCAGGCCGCCCGCGGCCAGCTCAACCAGAAAGAGAAAGAAACCCAGCGGGACGGCTTGCAAGTACGCTCTGGATGGTAGCCACGCGTATGGCGCGCAGCCGTCGATTGGGTAGCGGGTGGGTCAGACGGCGCGGCGCACTCGCCGCCGCGCTCGGCTCTGGACTCACTGCCTGCGCCGTCCCCGGTCTTGACCGATTCAGCGCCCCGCGCGAGCGCCTCGCCGAGCGCCAGGTCCTGCGTCTGGCGCTCGCGACGGACCCGCAGACGATCGACCCGGCGCGCGCCAGCTACGTCGACGAGATCGCCGTCG
>DASTZM010000397.1:0-2446 GCA_035764305.1 Chloroflexota bacterium
TCCACCTTCCCCTTCATGGTGGCGTTGCTCACGACCAGCGCCACCGCGCCCGCTCGCGCCGCGCACTCGGCCACCGGAAGCACTCGCACCAGCGTCTGATCGCGGTATGCCGCGTCGTCGAAGAACGGACCACCGGCGTGCAGAGACACGAGCGTCACGTCATGCGCCGCACACGCGTCACGCAGCCGCTCCGGCTCCTGGAGCGAGGGCACGCTCCAGCTGGGTACCTCCACACCGGAGTAGCCGGCCTGGCGCAGCTGCGCCAGGCCGTTCTGAAGCTTGCCCCACTCCGGCGTGCGGAAGTCCAGCTCGCGCTGCCAGCAGTTCAGCTGGCAGCCGATCTTGGTCTTCGCCGCGGTCACCTCGCCCCGAGAAGGGCGGTGAGCTTGGTCTGCATCTCCTCCACCGCCTCCTTCACCTGCTTCTTGCCATCGTACGCGTCCACCTGCAGCGCGTTCGTCGCCGCGTTGATGTCGGCGTACGCCAAGTAGGGGTTCGCGGGCAGCGGCATGGTCGCGTCGATGCTCGCCTTGAGCAGCTTGCGGTTCTTGGGAGACGGCATCTTCTGCGGGTTGAGGTAGACCGAGTCGATCGAGTCGAGTCGCGCCGGCACCTCGCCCATCAGACTCGGGATGCGGTCTTGCACCTCGCGCTTGAGCAGGAAGCTCAGCCACGCCCACGCCAGGTCCTTGTTCTGGTGGGTCGGCGCGATCGAGACGCCCCGGTAGTTGGCGATGCTGCCCGTCTTCTTGGTCTTGGGCGAGTACGGCTGGGGTGCGATGTCCCACTTGAAGCCCGTCTGCGCCGCGCGCTCGTACCACACGAAGTGCCAGTCCCCCGCCAGCTGCATCGCCACGTTGCCGTTGGCGAGCAAGTAGGACTCGTGCGCCAGCCCCTGGTTCATCGCCGTCTTCGTCGCCCGCGGCGGCGTGACGTTCAGGCGAGTCGCCAGCGAGAAGTACTGCTCGCACGCGTCAATGAACTGCGGCGTGTTGACGGTGCACTTCTTGAAGTCGTCCGACCAGTACTGGCCGCCGTTGGCGACCACCCAGTTGTAGAAGCCCTTTTCGATTCCGGGCACCGCGTCCACGCCGAACTTGCTGCCGTCGCCCGGCGTCAGGCGCTTTGCATAGTCCATGAACGTCGGCCAGTCCCACGCGCTTCCCAGCTCCGCCGGCGGCTTCAGACCGCGCGACTCGAGCGCGTCGGTGCTGTACGCCGTTACGATCGCCGAGAAGTCCCACGGCGCGCCCTGCAGCTTGCCGTTGTGGTGGTAGAAGTCGAAGAAGCCCTTGTGCATCGCCTTCAGGTCGGCGCCCACGGTCTTGTCGCGCGCCGACAGGTCGGTGATGTCGATCGCGAGCCCGTCCTGCGCCCACTGCTTGAACAGGTTGCCGCGCATCAGGTAGACGTCGGGCCCGCCGCTCCCGGCGGCCACGGTCACCTTGATCTTGTCGTCGTACCCCTCTGGCTGGGAGTGGTTGACCTTGGCGCCGTTCATCTTCTCGTTGAACTCGCCCGCCAGCTTGTTGAAGCCTTCGACGTAGCTCGCGCCCCACTGCCAGAACTCGATCGTCCCGGCCAGCTTGGTCGCCGCAGCCTTCTCCCCACCGCCGCTCGACGCGCCGCACGCTGCCAGCGCGATCGCCCCCGCCGCGCCAGCCGTGCTCGCCAAAACGCTCCGCCGTGTCCGAATACCTGCCATGTGCCCTGAGAGTCTCCCTCCTGCGGACCAGAGCGTACTACGATTCACTCCCTCAATGAAAGTTGGCATACGCACCGTCTCCCTGAAACAGGATCTGCCCGAAGCGCTCACGACCGCTGGCCGGCTCGGCTACGACGGCCTGGAGGTCGTCACGCGCGACCCCGACCAGCTCCGCGCGTGGCTCTCCGACGAAGGCGGGACTGGGGCGAAGGCGCTGCGTGACGCCGCGTCGGCCGCCGGGACCCAGGTCTCGTCGTTCAGCCTGGCCATCTACCGACCGGTCAACTTCGCGCAGGAAGATGACGCGAAGCGGCAGGAGGGCGTCGCCCTCGTCACCACCGCGCTGCGCGCCTGCGCCAACGTGGGTGGCAAGGCCGTCCTCCTGCCCCACTTCGACCGCGAGCGCCTCGACATCTCCCAGGAGGAGGAGCGGCGCTTCATCGACGGCCTCAAGCGGGTCGCCCCCGTCGCCGAAGAGACCGGGGTCTCGATCGCGATCGAGACCAGCTTCTCCGCCGGCCAGCTGATGCGCATCGTCGACAGCGTCGGCTCTCCGAAGGTCGGCGTCTACCAGGACCTGGCCAACGCCATCATCTACGGCCAGGACCCCGTCCGCACACTCCGCCAGCTCGGCCCGCGCGTCGTCATGCTCCACGTCAAGGACACCGGCGCCGACGGCGGCAATTGCGCGCTCGGAGAGGGACGCGTCGACTGGCCAGCCTGCCGCGCCGCCGTGCGCGA
>DASTZM010000398.1:0-3849 GCA_035764305.1 Chloroflexota bacterium
CTTCACCGCCTCCGACACGTCCATGAGGCGGTGGTTGCAGTGGTTCAGCTCGGAATATGTGTTGCAGACGCCGATGATCGGGCGGGCCAGGTCGTCGTCGTCGTACCCCATCGCCTTCGTGAAGGCGCGGTGGATGAACCCCGCGACGTCCTGCGGCCCATCGGCCGTCCCGTACCACGTCTCCCCGCGCCGTCGCGGGCTCTGGGTAGCCCCCGGAGTCTGTGTCACTCCCTCAGGGTATCGACCGCCCCGGCCACGTCAGGTGGAGGCGTCTCTTCTTCGCCCGGCAGCGCCGCCTCAGCCAGCCTCGGTAGGTGCACGAAGACGATGCCGGGCCGCACCACGAAGATCTGGAGGTGCTCCGGGCTGCCGTACGGCCAGTTCTCGTGCCGCACCAGCACTGTTCCGTCGGAGTTGACCGCCTGCACCACGCCCACGTGCCCGACGTCGCTCGCGCCATACATCCCAGCCGGCCACGACATGATCGCGCCGGCGCTCGGCACAGGCGTGACCTCGAACCCGGCGCGTGACAGCGCTGGCGCGACGCCCGCGGCGTTCCAGCCCTGTTCGATGACCCGCCGGAACTGTCCCCAGTAGGAGTCACGCAGCACGACGTCGACGCAGTTGTAGGCGTACGCCGGCCGGACCCCGGACAGCAGTGCCGCGGACGCGCCGGCCAGAAGGCCCGCGCCGCGGCGCGTGGTTGTTTTGAACATGAAGCCCGAAGGCTACATGTGAAGAAGTAGCAGCGGCCTGCCCTAGGACACTAGGGCTAGTGCTTTCCTACTAGGCCGGCCTAGATCTCGAGCGCCTCGCCCTCCGCCACCTGGGCCGCCAGGCGTACGGCCTCGGCCAGCGTCGGGTGCGCCACGACCGTGTCCATCATCTCGCGGGAGGTGCCCTCCAGCGCCATGTAGGGCGCCACCTGGGCGATGATCTCCGTCGCTTCGGGGCCGACGATGTGGCAGCCCAGAATCTCTCCGTACTTCGCGTCCACCACCACGCGCACCACACCCTCGGTGTCGCCCTCCGCGCGCGCCTTGCCCGACGCCATGAACGGGAACTCGCCCACCTTGGCGCTGAGCCCCTGCTCCTTGGCTTGCGCCTCGGTCAGACCGATCGCCGCCACCTGCGGGTTGCAGAAGATCGGGCGCGGGATCTGCGTGTACTTGATCGGGTGCACCGGCTTGCCGGCGATCGCGTCGGCCACCACGTGCCCCTCCGCCGACGCCGAGTGCGCCAGCCCGAGCGGCGTGTTGGCGACGTCGCCGATCGCCCAGATCCCCGGCACGCTCGTCGCCATCTTCTCGTCGACCTTGACGTACCCGCGGTCGAGCTGCACGCCCAGCTGCTCCAGCCCCAGATTCTCGGTGTTCGGCTGCATCGCCGCCGCCACCAGCACGCGGTCGACGTCGAGCGTCTCCTGCTTTCCGTCTCGCGAGAAGACGACTCGCGCGCCCGCGCCCTGTTTCTTGGCCGACTCGACCTTGGCGCCCGTGAGCACCTTGATGCCCTGCTTCTCGAAGGCGCGCGTCACGATCTGCGTCACCTTCGGGTCCTCGCGCCCGGCGAACAGCGCCGGCATCGCCTCGACGATCGTCACCTCGCACCCGTACGAGCGGAACACGGTCGCCATCTCACACCCGACCACGCCGCCGCCCACGATGGCCAGCTTCTGCGGCTGGCGCTCGTCGACGATCAGCTGCCACACCGTCTGCACCGCCTGGCCGTCGACCTCCATGCCCGGGAAGACCCGCGGGCGCGCCCCGGTGGCGATCACCACGTTCTTGGTCTTGAGCTGGCGCGTCCCGTCTTTCGCCGCCACGCTCACCGTGTCCTTGGCGGCGAGCTTCGCCTCGCCGGGCACGTAGTCCACCTTGTGCTTCTTGATCAGGAACTCCAACCCCTTATTGGATCGCCCGACCACGTCCCGGCTGCGCTTGACCGCGGCGCCGTAGTCCGCCTTGAAGTCACCGCCTAGCTCGATCCCAAACGTCTTGGCGTCGCGCAGCAGGCGCACCACCGAGGCGTTCTTCAGCAGCGCCTTGGACGGGATGCAGCCCACGTTGGTGCATACCCCGCCCAGCCACTCGCGCTCCACCATCGCGGTCTTGAGTCCGTTTTCCGCCGCCCGAAAAGCAGCGATGTAGCCGCCCGGCCCGGAGCCGATGACTACGACGTCGTACGACTGTGCAGTTGTCATGCAGGTGCTTTCAGATGACCAGAGTAAGCGGGTGCTCGAGCAGGCGCTTGAGCTCCACCAGGAAGTCGGCGGTGTAGACGCCATCCGCGGCACGGTGGTCGACCGAGGCGGTGACGCGCATCATGCTGCGGATCTCGACTTTGCCGTCGCGTACCACTGGCTGCGGCGCCGCGGCGCCGATGGCCAGAATGCCAACCTGAGGCGGGTTGATCACCGCCTGGAACTCGTCAATCCCCCACCGCCCGAGGTTGCTCACGGCGAACGTGCCGCCCTGGAAGTCGTCCGGCGCCGGCTTGTTGCTCCGGATCCGCCCGTAAACCTGCTTCGCCTCGCGTGCGATCTGGCTCAGTGACTTCTTGTCCACGTCCTTGATGACCGGAACCATCAGCCCCTGTTCGCCCGGAACGGCCACTGTCAGGTTGACGCGGTTGAAGACGCGCAGCTTGGGCGGCTTCTCGTCCAGGAAGTGCGCGTTGAGGTCCGGGAGCTTGCGCAGCGCCAGCGCGGTGGCCTTGAGCACCAGATCGTTCACCGTGAGCCTCGACTGCTCGTCGGCGACCACCTCATTCAGCTGGCGATACAGCGCCAGCGCCGCGTCCATCTCGATCTCCATCGTCAGATAGATGTGCGGCGCTCCCGGCTTGGACAGCGCCAGGTTCCGCGCAATCGCCTGCCGGACCCGATTCAGCTCTCGATCCTCGTGATCCGGCCCGCCCGGCGCCGGCGCAGCGGCGCCACGCGGTGCCGTCTTCGCCGCCCCCTCGACGTCCGACCGCACGATCCGCCCACCAGGCCCACTCCCCTTCCCCGCCAGCGCCCGCAGATCCACCCCATTCTGCTCCGCCATCAGCCGCGCCAACGGCGAAGCCCTGACGTCCTCCGCCGCCCCCGCAGGCACTGGAGCAGTGGGCTGCGCCGAGGGAGCAGGGGGTTCGGGGGACGCAGTCCCCCGCTGGGCCCCCGAAGGGGGCGAATCTTGCGGGGGTGCAGGGGGCGCAGCGCCCCTGCCCGCCGGAGGCTCAGACCCACCCTTGTACTGCGATGGATCGACGCTCTCACCAGCCTTCGCCAAAATCCCCACCGGCGTCCCAATCGGCGCCGTGCTCCCATCTCCCCTCAATATCTTCACCAGCGTCCCATCGTGATAGGACTGCAGCTCCAGCGTCGCCTTGTCGGTCTCGACCTCGAACAGCGCCTCTCCCGTCTTGACGGGATCGCCTTCCTTCTTCAGCCAGCGCGCGATCGTCCCCTCGGACATCGTGTCCGAGAGGCGCGGCATCACAATCTCTTCAGGCATCTGCGTCTCTATCCACCCACGCCGCGCGCCAGAATGCCGCTCTCCGCCAGCACCGCGCGCGCCGCCTGGTAGATCTTCTCTTCGTTCACGATCGCCGCCGTCTCCAGCGGCTTGGCGTACGGCATCGGCACCTCCGCGCCCCCCACCCGCTCCACCGGCGCGTCCAGCTCGGTGAAGCACGCCTTCTGGATCCGCGCCGCCAGCTCGGCGGTCACGCCGTAGCTCGCCCAGCCCTCCTCCACGCAGAGCGCGCGGCTCGTCCGGGCCGCCGACTCCGCCACCGTCTCCACGTCGAGCGGGCGCAGCGAGCGGAGGTCGACCACCTCGATCGACACGCCGTGAGACTCCT
>DASTZM010000399.1:0-4348 GCA_035764305.1 Chloroflexota bacterium
GAGGCGCTTCTTGATAGCGCCCTCATCCCACACGAGGCCAAGGCCAGCCCGGTCGCTCAGATAGACCACCCCGTCTCGGATGTCCGGCGCCCCCACAAACTCATTCAAATGACTCTGAATCGAATGCACATAACTCTCCACAATCAACCCATTCGCCACCGCCGCCACACACTGCGCCCCCACGTGCGGCCCCCCATGCGGCGCCATCGGCAGGTGATACGCCGACGCCAACGCAGCCACCTTTAGCCACTCCGTGAACCCCCCACACGTCCGCGGGTCCGCCTGCACGATGTCCACCGCCTCCGCCTCGATCAGGTCTCTGAACCCCCACCGCGTGAACTCGTTCTCCCCTGACGCCACCGGTGTGTCCAGCGCGCGGCAGATCTCGCGCTGTCCGCGATAGTCGTCCGCCGGCGTCGGCTCCTCCAGCCAGTACGGCTCGTACTTCTCGATCATCCGCCCGAACTTGATCGCCGTGTTCGCGTCCCACGCGTTGTTCACGTCGATCAGCAGGTCCACGTCCGGCCCGATCGCCTCCCGCACCGCCTTCACCCGCTCCCCGTCCCCCCGCAGCCCCGCCCCCGGCCACCCCACCTTCATCTTCACCGCCTTGTACCCGTGCTTCAGGAACCCCTCGATCTCCTCCACCAGCCCCTTCACCCCTTTCTCGTCCTCGCTCCCTTCCCCCTCGTAATAGCCGCCCGCGGCGTACACCGGCACCTCGCGCCGGTGCCCGCCCAGCAGCTTCCAGCACGGCTGCCCGAACGCCTTCCCGCGCAGGTCCCAGAGCGCGATGTCGAGCACCCCGATCGCGCTGATGTACTCGCCCTTCGCCACCGGCTTGCGGTTGTGCGCGTAGAGCCGGTCCCAGCACGCCTCCGCCGCCAGCGGATCCTGCCCGACCAGTAGCTCCTTGAAGCGTCCCGTCACGTGCGACCGCGCGCCGCCGAACGACATGCCCGTGATCCCCTCGTCGGTGTGCACCTCCACGCGCGAGAAGCCCTTGCTCGTCGTGCGGATGATCGAGTTCCAGTACGGCCGCTTGAGCTTTCCCAGCGAGAACTCGGTGACCGTGATGTCCGTGATCTTCATCGTGTGATTCCCTTCCTGCCTAGAGTGGAGGATCGCTCAGCCAGCGCTCCCGGCCAATCGTCGTCTCGGCGCCATGTCCCGGATACACCCGCGTCTCCGCCGGCAGCGCCGCCAGCCGCTTCAGTGATTCACGCAGCGCAACCGCGTCGCCGCCCGGTAGGTCGTACCGCCCAAAGCTCCCCGCGAACAGCGTGTCCCCGCTGAACAGCACGCCGCCCCGCGCGTCGTACAGACAGATCGAGCCGGGCGTGTGCCCCGGCGTGTTGAGCACGCTGAAACTCGCGTCGCCGACGGTCACGGTGTCGCCGTCGCGCAGCTGCCGCGTGACCGGCGCCGGTGGGAACTCCACTCCCGGGAGGAACGCCGAGCGGATCGGCTCGCTCAGCGCCGGAGCGTCGCGCTCGTGCGCCAGCATCGCCGCGCCGTGGCGCTCCAGTACCCGCGCCGCCTCTGCCACGTGATCGAAGTGCCGGTGCGTCGCCACCACCGTCGTGAGTGCCAGACCGCGTTTCGTCAAAACCGCGTCGATCCGATCTGCCGACTCGAGCGCCGGGTCAATCACGAGCGCGTCCTTCGTCTCCTCCGAGTACACCACGTAGACGTTGTTGCCCAGCGGACCGCAGAGCAGCGACTCGAAGCTGCAACCCGGCATGCGCTCAGGCAGCCCTTCCCGGACGCCAGCCGCACTCGCTCAACACGTGGTGCAGCGCCAGCCCTGCCGCCTGTCCCGCGTTCGTCGACCTGAACGTGCGCGGCGCCGCCTCCCCCGCCGGCGTCAGCGTCACCACCCACTCACTGTCGCGCCGCCCTTCGCCCGCGCTCCGCACCGCGACGTCGAACGGTCCGTGGCGTGCCAGCAGGTCCAGCAGCTGATCCACCCGCGGCACCCACGTCAGCCCCAGGAACGGCTTCCGCTCCACGCCGCCGCCTGTGTCCACCTCCACCCCGCCCGCATCGTCCGTCCCATCGCGCACCACCAGGTACGGCACGTTCAGCCGGTCCATCACCAGATCTCCCCGCCTGGGCCGCCACGGGAGCTGCGCCACCTTCAGCTCGCGCGCCAGCTCCTGTGAGATCACCGGCGCGATTGTAGGATTAGCTCAACCGGAAGGAGAGTTCCATGGCCGCCACCGCGCAGCACATCACCGTGAAGGTCCAGCCCCTCACCGCCGAAGCCTTTGCGCCCTACGGCCGCGTCGTCGAGGACGACCGCGAGGATCTGATCATGCAGCATGGCAAGTTCACCGCCCGGCTGATGACCGTCCGCCGCGTGCCTCAGGTCGTCGATCACGTCAACATGCACACCGATCACTCCCAGATGTTCGTCCCGCTCAACGGCGACCGGCAGGTCGTCATCGTCGCGCCGCCCGAGCAGAAGGCCGAGTCCTTCGACCCCTCCTCCGTCGCCGCCTTTCTGACCAACGGGAAGCAGACCTTCATCTTCCATCCCGGCACCTGGCACATCGAGCCCCGCGCCGCCGACAAGGAAGACTGCCAGGTCATCAACGTCCAGACCGACGTCTTCCGCGACCACACCACCCTCATCAAGCTCGAGCCCGCCGTACGGCTCGAGCTCTAGCCCGGAGGCGGCCGACTGCGGCCCGGACCGGCGGCGTCGCACCCATAGGTAAGGTCCGGTAGGGGATAACCGCCGCCGGTGGGTACCTTCTCCCCACCGATGCGGCCGCTCATCGCGCGTCTCGAAGACGCGCTCACCAACCACGCCAGCCCCAGCTTCCGGGCCACCACCCGCGCCACGACGGCGCTCGTCATGCTCAGTATCGCGCTCATCGCCGCCGAAGGGGTAGAAGAGCTCCACACGCACTACCGCGGCCTCCTCGACGCGCTCGACCACTTCGTGCTGGTCGCCTTCACGGTCGAGTACCTCGCCAACGTTCTCGTCTCGCGCCCCAGGTGGAAGTACTCGATCAGCTTCTTCGGCGTGATCGATCTGCTCGCCATCCTGCCCTTCTATCTCGCGTCGCTCAACATCGCCGGCCTGCTGCTGCTCCGGGAGCTGCGCGTCATCCGCGTCGTACGCGTGCTCAAGCTCATGAAGGCGTCCAGCGCATCGCGGGACGACTCGGATGAGGTCTGGGTGCCACTCGCCGTCTTCGTGTCGCTCGCCGGCACCGCCTGGATCCTGGACGACTTCCTCAGTCGCTCCGGCATCGGCGACTTTGGTGCCATCCGTCAGGTAGTCGGCTACGCGACCCAGGTCGCCGTGGTCTTCTCCGGCGCGTACTTCGCCAACCGGCTGACCCAGATCTTGGTCTGGGACGGCTTCGTGAGGCAGCGACTCGGCGAATCGGTGCCGCGCCTGATCCGTGACGTCTACGCGCTTGTCGTCTATTCCGCCGCGGCCATCTTCACCGTCTCCACGGTCTTCCACCAGTCGCTCGCCGGCGTCCTCGCCGCTACCGGTGCGCTGAGCGTCGTGATCGGCCTCGCACTGCGCAACGTCATCCTGGATCTGTTCATGGGGCTGGCGATGCAGATCGACCGGCCGTTCAAGATCGGCGACTTCGTCATGCTGCAGGGAACCGGCATGGTCGGTCGCGTCACCGAGATCCACTGGCGCACGACCCGCCTCCAGACGAACGAGAACAACTCGATCGTGATCCCCAACAACCGCATCGGCGACATGGTGATCGTCAACTTCTCGGACCCCAGCTCAAGCGCCGAGTTCGAGCTGACCTTCACGCTCGATCGCGACGTGCTCCCCGAGCGTGTGCTGCACGTGCTGACCGAGGCGGCGCTCGCGGTGGCCAACACCGGCGCCATCCTGTCTGACCCCGAGCCCAAGGCGCGCATCAAAGACAGCTCGCCGATGGGGATCGAGTACAAGCTGAAGTACTGGATCGACTGCACCACGATTGGCCCGGGCAAGGCACGCCACCTCGTCCTCGCCAGCGTGTTCGAGCACCTCTTCCTCGCCGGCCTGAAGGTCGCCCAGCCGAAGCAGGAGTTGACGCACGTTCCGCCGGTTGCGCTGCCCTCCGGCGGTGCCCTCGTGGCGCGCCCGCGCCAGCGCCGCACGCGGCGCCCGCTCACAGGGCGCCCGGTCCGAATCGTGCGGTAGCTCGTTCTCGCTGAGGGGGGCGCATGACCGCGACGTCCGGGACCGGAGGACACGGCAACGGGCGCAGCGCCCCGCCTGCTCCCCCCAGCAGCTCGCCCGCCGCCGCGCTCGAGCGCGCCGTGCCCGCTCTCGCCCGGTTGGTCGCCCGCCGCGGCGATGTCCCCGACGACGAGA
>DASTZM010000400.1:0-8970 GCA_035764305.1 Chloroflexota bacterium
TCACGCCGGGATGGCGTCAGCCTCCGTCCCCGCATCGCGTCCGGTAAGCCTGACGTATGCCAGCGACCAGTAGTTCCAGAAGAATGTGTTGGCCACCGCGCCCGCTGTCAGTGCCGCCGCCAGCAGCGCCAGCGCGCCCACCGCGCCGTAGGCGAAGAGCGGCGCGCTCCAGCCCGCCGCCGCCCAGATGGCCACACCGGCGCCGCCGAGCGCCACGACGAGCGTCAGCCCGATCAGTGCGCCCACGATGCCGATCCCGACCACCATCGCGAGGTTGATCAGCCACAGCAGCGCGCTCGTGCCGAGATTCGCGCGCAGCGTGTGCCAGCCCGTCCGCAGTGCGTCGATTGGGCCCGTGTCCTCGGCGTAGATCGCGCGCTCCGCGTACGCCACGACGACCGACAGCGCGATCCCGCACACGATCGCGGCGAGCGCCAGCGGGATGCCCACCAGTGCACCGAGCACGGCAAACAGGCGCGGCGCGCCGGTCAGCGCGGCCGCTCCCACTCCCGCCGCGACGGTTCCGCCGACGACGATGGCGACCGCCAGTCCGATACCGGCGAGCACGAGCCACAGGCCGGCATAGCGCCAGATCAGGCGAGTGCCGGTCCGCCACGCGCGGCCGAGCGAGCTCGACCGCCCCGTCGCCAGGTCGACCGTTGCTTCAGCCATCCCGCCACGCGCGATCAGCGCCAGCACGAGCAGCCCGATCCCGAGCATCACCAGCAGTGCGATGCCCGCGGCGATCAGCGCGATGTGCGCGATCCCCCATTGCACCAGGCCCTCGGCCACCCGCTGCACACCCTCTGCCCCGTCCGGCAGACGCCAGCCCTCGCCGCCGCGCCACGCGCGGAACGGCCCGAAATCACCTGCGTCGGTTCGCTCGCCTATGCGGTCCCAGCCGCGCGGCCCGCCGAACCGGAAACCCATGCCGTTGCGCCCGCCCGCGCCGACCGCGCCACCGGCGAAGAGCGCCAGCACCCACATGAATCGGTGCCGCCACGTCGTCTCCCACGCCTGCCTGATCAGTGCCCCGTAGTCCATCGAATCACAGTCCTCTCGCTCGTACCTACACAGCCTCATCCCAATTCCTTACAGGGCGCGTTGCCGTGCGTCGCCGCCAGGTAAAGGCTTCTGTACCCTCCGGCCATGTCCACCGCCAGCGCTGGCCAGCACACGCTGCACGTCATCTCGCACACCCATTGGGACCGCGAGTGGTATCTGCCCTTCCAGATCTTCCGGATACGCCTCGTGCGCGTGGTCGACGAGCTGCTCGACATCTTCGAGAGCGACGCCCCGGAGGACCAGGAGTACGCCGCGTTCCACCTGGATGGGCAGGCCGTCGTGCTCGAAGACTACCTGGAGATCCGCCCCGAGAACCGCGAGCGGCTGTCGCGCCAGATCCGCGCGGGCAAGATCCTCGTCGGCCCCTGGTATGTACTGCCAGACGAGTTCCTCATCTCGGGCGAGTCGCACGTGCGCAACCTGCTGGTCGGTCAGCGGGTCGTCGCCGGCCTTGGTCCAAGCATGCGTCTGGGCTACCTGCCCGATCTGTTCGGGCACATCTCCCAGATGCCGCAGCTGCTCGCCGACGCCGGATTCGACACCGCCGTCCTCTGGCGCGGCCTGTCGGGCGAGCGTGAGGGGCTCAAGTCCGAGCTGTTCTGGGAGGCGCCCGATGGCTCGCGCGTCCTGTGTGTCCACCTGCCCGAGCAATCGGGCTACTCAAACGCCAACAACCTCTCGCTCGCCCCCGACGCGGCGCTCGAGCGTGTTCGCACGTTGCGCGAAGAGCGCGGCGCGCACGCCACGACCGAGCACTTGCTCCTCATGAACGGCACCGATCACCACGGGCCGCAACGTGGTCTGCCCGCGCTGCTGCGCGCGGTCAACGAGCGCTTCGCGCCGGAAGGGGCGCAGCTGGTCCACACGACGCTCCCCGAGTTCGTCAAGGCTGTGCGCGGGACGCTTGACCTGGACGGAAAGGCGTCTGATGGCGCGTCGACCGCCGGCGCAAGGCCGGCCGAGCGTGACGGCGCCGGTCCCACGTGGCACGCCATCGACCCCGCCACGTCGCTTCAGGTTCGGCGCGGCGAGCTGCGCGACGTCAACCGCTCCGGCACGATGTACTCCAACTTCCTTTTGTATGGCGTCGCGTCGGCGCGCATGTACATCAAGCAGGCCAACCATCGCGCGCAGCAAGCATTGGAGCGCTACGCCGAGCCGTGGTCGGCAGCGGCGTGGCTGCTCGGCGCGCCCTACCCGCAGGGGCTCCTCCGCCAGTCCTGGAAGTACCTGCTCCAGAACCACCCGCACGACAGCATCTGCGGCTGCTCGGTCGACGCGGTGCACGAGCAGATGATGACGCGCTTCCAGTGGTCGCAGGAGATCGCCGGCGCGATCGCGGTCGAGGCGCTGCACCAGGTCTCCCTCCGCGCCGCGCGACCGCAGCTAGAAGAGAGCGACGTCGCAGTCCGCCTCTTCAACCCGCTGCCGTGGGCGCGCGACGAGGTCGTCGAGGCGACGGCCTTCTTCCCACCGGACAGCGTCTCGCGCGGCTTCGAGGTGCGCGGTGCCGACGGGACCGTGCTCCCCAGCCAGGTCTGCGCCGACCGGTTCTCGGTCCGCTCCGTCGAGCATTCAGACATGCGCCCCGCGCCGCGCCACCCACGCTCGCGCGAGGTCGTACTGGCGTTCCGCGCGAAGCTCCCTCCGACGGGCTACGGCACGTTTGTCATCCGGCCGCTGCCGCTGCCGGTACAGGGAGCGCCGAGCGGCGCTAATGCGGTCGCGGCCGGCCCGACGTGGATGGAGAACGAGTACCTCCGCGTCGACGTGCACGCCAGCGGAACCCTCACGGTGCACCACAAGCCCTCGAACTCGTCCCACCCCGGGTTGCTCGCCTTCGAGGACGGAGGTGACGTGGGGGATGAGTACACGTATTCGCCGCCGCAGCGAGACCGCGTGATCGGCAGTGGGGCCGCAAGCGCGGCCATCTCGGTGGTGGAGTCGGGCCCGGCGCGCGCCTCGCTGCGCGTCGATGTGACGCTGAGCGTGCCCGCCGAGGCAGCGCCCGACCGCAAGTCGCGGTCCGAGCGCACCGTCCAACTGGGGATCAGCACGACACTCACATTGGCGGCAGGCGCGCGGCGGATCCAGTGCGAGACGACCGTCCAGAACGGGGCGAAGGACCATCGCCTGCGCGTTCTGTTCCCCACCGCGGTGACCGCAGGAACACACACCGTCGACCAGGCATTCGACGTGGTCGAGCGACCCAATGTGTACGCGGGCACCCCGGCGGAGTTCTGGAACGAGGATGCGCCCGACACCCATCCCCAGCGACTGTTCGTGGACCTATCGGACGGCGCAGCCGGGCTCGCAGTCCTCAACCAGGGCATCGCGGAGTACGGGATCATCCGGGCCGGCGACGACACCTACGGCCTCGCGCTCACTCTCCTCCGCTGCGTCGCCTACTTGGGGGCCGCCGCCTACCCCTCCACTATCCGCTCCGGTGCTGGGCCGCACCTCGAGACACCGGGCGCGCAGTGCCTCGGCACGCACACCTTCAGGTACGCCATCGTCCCGCATGCGGGCGACTGGCAAGCGGCCGGACTCGGGCGCGAGTCCATCAGCTATTGCACGCCGCCCAGCTCGTACCCCGTCGACGACTCGCCGCTGCCGTGGGTGCCGCCGTGGGCATCGGTCAACCAGCGGCGCAACGCCGCCGCGCTCGCGGCGCAGCTCGACGCCGAGCGCCCGGCACCGACGCTTGGCCTGACCGAGTCCTTCTTCTCGCTCGACGGCGACGCGGTGATCCCCAGCGCCTGCAAGCAGTCCGAGGACGGCGCCTCACTCGTCCTGCGCCTCTACAACCCGACAGGCCAGGAGCAATCGACTGTCATCCGGCTCCGCGGGCCCGTCGCCCGCGCCCGGCGCGCCGACATCCTGGAGCGTCCTCGCGGGGAGCTGCCGCTGGACGGCGGCGCGCTGCCGCTGACGCTCGGCCCCAAGAAGATCGTTACTCTCCTGGTAGAGATTCCGCGATGACGCAGATGCCTGAGGTGATCCAGACGACTCCCGCAAACCGCGTGCGCAGCATCATGCGCCTCTTCGCCAGCGATGTCGAGGACAAGCGCTGGTATCACGACCGGGACGAGTGGGAGCGCTACCTCGACTTCATCGCCGCTACCCACTGGAGCCGCGTCCAGCTCGCCTTCGGCCTGTCGTACGACTTCCCTCGCGGCGTACGCGACTCGTACTTGTACTTCACCTACCCGTTCCTGGTCGACGTGCCTGGCTTCAACGTGCGGGTCACGGACGTCTCCAGCGCCGAGCGCGAGCGCAACCTTGCCACGCTGCGCTTCATCTCGGACGCATGTGCCGCGCGCGGCCTCGAGTTCCAGCTGGGCCTGTGGACGCACCAGTACCAGCTCTTCGAGAGCCCTGAGGCCAACCACCGGATAGAGGGGCTCGACGAAGAGTCGCATGCCCCGTACTGTCGGGCGGCCGTCGCGCAGCTACTGCGTGAATGCCCGGCTGTCACCGGCGTCACGCTGCGCGTGCACGGCGAGAGCGGTGTGGCCGAAGGGTCACACGATTTCTGGTCGCAGGTCTTCGCGGGGATCGCCGAGAGCGGCCGGCGTGTCGGGATCGACTTGCACGCCAAAGGGATCGAGCAGCCCCTGATCGACCGCGCGCTCGCCACCGGCCTGCCGGTCACCGTCTCCCCGAAGTACTGGGCCGAGCACATGGGCCCGCCCTACCACCAGGCCGCCATCCGTCCGCTCGAGCACGCCGGCAGACCCGGCAACTGGGAGGGCAACTTCATGACGCTCTCCACCGGCTCGCGCCGCTTCACGCGCTATGGGTACGCCGACTTGCTGTCCGAGGACCGAAAGCACGGCATCGTCTACCGCATCTGGCCGGGCACGCAGCGTCTCTTGCTGTGGGGCGATCCGGCTATGGCCGCGGGCTACGGCCGGCTCGGGTCGTTCGGCGGCGCCGACGGCGTCGAGGTCTTCGAGCCGCTCTCCTTCAAGGGTCGTCGCGGCAGCGGCCTGCCCGGTCCGCGCAGTGGCTACGCCGACGCGTCGCTGCGACACCCCGAGGGCGACTGGGCGAAGTACAAGCGCACCTACCGCCTGTTCGGCGCGCTGCTCCGTGACCCCGACGCACCGCCCGAGACCTGGCGCGAGCACAACCTGGAGGAGCTGGGTGCCGATGGCGACGCTGGTGTCGCGGCCGAGACCGCGCTTGCCTACGCCAGCCGCATCCTGCCGCTCGTCACCGCCGCGCACCTCCCGTCGGCCGCGAACAACACCTTCTGGGCCGAGCTGTACACGAACCAGCCGATCGTCGAAGACGCCGCGCCCCACCCCTACCGCGACACGCCCGAGCCGCGCGTCTTCGGCACCGTCAGTCCGCTCGATCCGCAGCTATTCACTAATCCGGAGCAGTTCGCCGACGAGGTGATCTCCGGCCAGCGGAGCGGCAAGTACTCGCCGCTCGACGTCGCACGGCGTCTCGACGCGCTCGCCGCGGCGGCGATCCGGGTGCTGCCCAACGCATCCGGTGTCCCCGCCGCGCGCCGGCCCGACGCGCTCCGCCGCCTCGCACACGACGTGCGCATCGTCTGTGGCGTGGGCCGCTTCTACGCGGCGAAGCTGCGCGCCGCTGTTGCGTACGCGCTCCACACGCGCCGCGCGGATCCCGGTCTGCTCGCGGAAGGCGTGCGCCACTACGAGGCGGCAATCGCCGCATGGACCGAGGCCGCCGACGCGGCGTCGGTCTACGTCGACGACCTGAGCTTTGGCCCCGAGCCGAAGCTGCGCGGCCACTGGCGCGACCGCCTGCCTGCCATGGAGGCTGACCTGGCGGCGCTGCGCGACCGCCTGCCTGCCGAGGTGCCCCCGGCGAAGACTTCGATCGAGGAGCTGGCGACGCCGCCCGACGTTCGCGCGGTCACGCATCAGCCGCCGGACGGGTTCGCCCGAGGCCGCGCCGTCCCTCTCCGGATCGAGGCGGATGCGCCGGTGGCCCGTCTCCACTTCCGCCACGTCAACCAGGCCGAATCGTGGCGTTCGGTCGAGATGTCTGAACGTGGTGGGACGTTCAGCGCCGAGATTCCCGCCGGCTACACCGACTCGCCGTACCCGCTGCAGTATTACTTCGAGGTCGCGCCGGCCAGTGCGCGACCGTGGCTCTACCCGGGACTAGACGACGAACTCGCCAACCAGCCGTACTTTGTGCTGACTTCGCGGCGCGCTCCCGGCTAGCGCCGGCTCAGCTCGAGCACCTGCCGCGTCGCGTCGGGCGGGAGCGCGCCGCGCTCCGCCCAGCGCAAGGCATCTGCGAGCTGCGGCTCGCTCGAGAAGCCGACGATCACAGTAGACACGCTCGCTTTCCCCATCGCGAAGCGCAGCGCCAGCTCTACTGGGCCGTCGAGCCCAAGGTCGGCCGCCAGCGCGGAGAGCGCCTGCGCCTTGCGCACGTCGTCCTCGTAGCGCTCGCCGACGATCCCGCCCGTGCCGCCGGCGTTGGCATGGCGCACCTCGCTCGCCGTCACCGCGCCCGCCGCGAGCGACCGGATCACGATCACGCCCACCTCGCGCGCGGCCGCCACGTCGATCACGCCGTCGAAGTCGACGCGCCCGGGTTCCGCGGCGCCAGCGTAACCCGCGCTGGGGTTGAGCGCATTGAAGTAGAACTGGCCGGTCTCGACGGCGCCCGACTCGACGACGCGCCGCACCGCCGCGGGGTCGCCGGTCGCGGTGAAGCCGACGTGCTCGACCAGCCCAGCCTCGCGCACCGCGCGCAGCCCCTCGGCCACCGGACCGGTGACCTGCTCGGGTGTCAGGCCGCGCCCATTCGCGTCGGCGCGCACCGCGATCTGGTTGTGCAGCTGCATGAGGTGCACCCGCTCGCGCCCCAGCCGGCGCAGGCTCTGCTCCACCGACTCGCGGATCGCCTTCGTCACGCCAGCGGCCGGCCCGGCGGCGACGCCGGCGTCGACGCGCAGCTTGGTCCCGACGACGATCCGCTCGGTGCGGGCGGAGCCAAGATCCCGGAGCACGCGGCCCAGGTGCTCCTCCGAGCGGCCGTCGCCGTAGCTCGGCGCGGTGTCGAAGTAGCGGATCCCCGCGTCGATCGCGCGGGCGACGGCGCGCTCCTGCTCGCCCGGATCACCCTTCACCATCAGTCCGCCGATCGCGCCGCAGCCGAAGCCGAGCGCCGAGACGGTCAGCCCGGTCTTGCCGAGTGGTCGCAGCTCCATCGTCACGCAGTGTACGCGGGCTCGCCCGGTACTCGGTTCTTAGCGAGCGGCGTCAGCCACTGCGCCAGCTCTCCCTCCCACTGCCAGTAGTCGGCCGGCTCCAGGCTGCGCAAGATCTGCAGGTAGCTCTGGGCGTGGTGCAGCTGCTGCACGGTGTTCAGCAGCGTAAGCGCGCGCCGCAGCTGCCCCGGCGTCGCATACGCGGTCCAGCCTTCCAGGTAGGCATCGCGCAGCCGTTGGGCGAACTCGAGTGGCCGGCCCTCCGCCGCGACCGGCGTGCGGCGCTCGCTGGGCAGGAAGGTGACGAGGTCGAGAAACGGGTGGGCGACGGCGGCGTCTGTCCAGTCGAACAGGGTGACCCGGCCGCGGGTGGCCGCGACGTTGCCGCCGTGCAGGTCGCCGTGAATCAGCGTCTCGGGTACGCCGCACGCGGCGAGCGCGTCACACGCCTCCTGGAACCGCGGAATGCGCGCGACCAGGCGCGCATGCAGCTCGGGGGCGACCTCGCGGCGCGTCTCCGGTGCATCGAGCAGCGCCGGGATCTGCTCGCGGAGGATGGCCAGTCGCCGGTCGGCCGCCCCGATCGACAACAACCAGTCGGTCTCGCCGATGCAGCGCCGCTGCAGCTCGCCCATCAGGCGCAGCGCGGTCTCCCAGACCTCCTGTCCCGACTCGCGCAGCCGCGGTCCGAAGTCCTCCATCAGCAGCCAGGAGCGCTCGACGTTCACCGCGAGCAACGTTGGGAGGTGCTCGCCGAAGCGCGTCGCGAGTCCTGTTGTGATGCGCGCCTCGGTGCGGAAGTGGTGCGACGCCGCCTTGAAGTACACGTCGCCGCGTGCGGTCGGGGCGCGGAGGACGCTCGAGATGCTGTTGCTGCGGAACTGGACGGTCGGTCCGGTCGCGGGGCGTCCGATCGCGTCGAGCTGACGCGCGATCCACGCTTCGGCTTCCGCGAGCCAGCGCGGCGCGCACCAGGCGCACCGTCCGAGAGGCGATTGGTCGGAGGTCAACTCGGCGAGCCGCTGGCGCGCGAGACGCAGCGCATCGCCGTTCGCGGCGGGCAGCATGTCCAGGTCCGCGGCGGTCACCCACCTCGCACCCGCTGACGTTGCGGCGGGACGCTCCACACCGCGCGGCTCCATGATCCACGTGCCGGAGCGCTCGCGCGCTGCCTCGTCCTCGGTCGGCTCGACGTATTGGAGGAGTACGACGTCGAAGCCGAGCACGTCGCGCGCCTGTACGGCGATGCGCCCGACGTCAGGGTCGCGTTCGCGCGGCTCGACTGCGGTCCACGACGGGAGCGTCCACGTGCGGCCGTCTTGGGACGGGACGAGCAGCACGCGCGGCGGGTCGCCGCGTGTGTCGAGCACAATCGCGCGCTCGGTGCTGCGCCACTCGATCCTGGGTTCAGGCGCCATGAAGCGCGCCATTGTGGGCGTGGGGGCGGCGTATAGTCGGGCGCATGGAATCGGATGTGCGCCGCGTGGCGGTGATCGGCGCGGGCTTCATGGGGAGTGGGATCGGGACCGAGCTGGCGCTGCGCGCCCCCGGCGTCGAACGCGTCACGCTGTGGGACGCGACGGACGGCGCGGCGGACGCGGCGGTGGGCCGCGCCGGCGACGTCGCGCGCATCCTCGTGGACGCCGGTGTCGTGAGGGCGGCGGACGCCGAGACACGGCTCGCGCGGCTCCGCGCCG
>DASTZM010000401.1:0-10211 GCA_035764305.1 Chloroflexota bacterium
TACGCCAAGTACCCGGACGCCGACCGCTACCTCCTCCCGCTCGAGGCGCTCCTCGCCCTTGGGCTCGGCACGCTCGCCGCGTCGCTCGCCGCCGCGCTTGCGTCGCTGTTGCCCGGCGCCGGCCTCGCCCCGCGCGTCGCCGGCGCCGCCGCGGGCCTCGCACTCGCCGTCTCCCCCGCCTTCTCGCTCGGCGTGCTCAGCGCGCAGTCCGATCTCACGCGCGGTGGCTACGTCCATCACACCATCCACAACCTGGGGGGCGTCGAGCGCGGCGCCGTCGTCTGCACCTGGTGGTCGAGCGCGTGGGGACTCTGGTACGCCCAGCGCGTCGACGGCGTCCGGCCCGACGTCACCGTTATCCCGGAGGGCCCTGACGACTGCGTGCGCGACGTGCTGCCCCAGGAGTTTGGCCGTCGCGCCGTCTACCTCCCTGCTCTGACCGACTCCGCGCGCCGCTCCGAGTTCGTCTTCTTCCCTTCGCGCGACCTGTGGCTTGCCGTCGCGCGCGGCGCGCCGCTCGGCCCCGGCTCACTCGCCAAAGGACCCGACGACCGCATCTACCTCGTCGACGGTGGCCGGCGTCGGTGGGTGCCGTCGCTGGAGGTCTTCGCCGCTCACGGCTTCCGCTGGGAGGACGTGCAGCTTGTCGGCGACTACACGCTGCGCGAAATCCCCGAGGGGCCGCCGCTCTCTTAGCCTTCCGGTCTACCGGCTACCATCAGCGCTTCATGGCGCACCAACCGCGCTCCCGTCGGACCGGCTGGTTCTCCTGGTGGGTTGCTCTCGGACCGACCCTCGTCTGGCGGCTGCCGCTTCTCCTCGCCTTCGCCCTGCTCGGCTTCTGGTTCGTCTTCCGCGGCCTCGTCCGCATGTCCTTTATCTTCGCCGCCAACCAGGTCCTTTCGTTCGTCTTTGCGCCGCTCCTCCTTCCCCTCGCGGCGCTCCCGGCCATCTGCGTCTACCTCGCGCTGCGCACCTTGCCCCGCGTCTGGCGTGAGGCCACCACCAACGACGGCACGAAGACGCTCAACACCGTCCTCATATTCCCCGTGACGCTCCTCGTCGCCACGTTCGTCGACTTCGTCGAGACCGTCGCCGTCCTGCGCATGGGCATCCGTCTGCCGCGTCTGCCGTTCGATCTGTTCTAGGAGCGCCGTTCATGCCGCACTTCGTCGATTGGTCCGCCGTCCCCTTCAAGAACCTCTTCCCCGGTATTCGCGCCCAGCTGGTTGGAGGCCAAAATCTCATGCTCGCGCGCGTCGCGCTCGAGGCCAACGGCGAGGTCCCCGAGCACGCCCACCCCCACGAGCAGTTCGGCTTCATCGTCGAGGGGGAGGTCGACTTCACGATCGGCGGCGAGACCCGCCACCTGCGCCCCGGCGACTACTACGCCATCCCCGGTAACGTGCCCCACAGCGTGAACGTCGGCCCGCGCCCCGCCGTGGCGATGGACATCTTCAGCCCCCCGCGCGAGGACTACCTCTCCCGACCGAACGAGTAAGCGCTTCACTCTCATTCATGCCCCGAGTCCTCGTCACCAGCACCCACTTCCGCCGCGCCAGCGGCGACCACGAGCGGCGCCTGCTCGATGCCGGATGCGATGTCAGCTATGGGCCATACGCCCGACCCGCTAGCGAGGACGAGCTACTCGCGCTGCTCGGCGGTGTCGACGCCGTCATCGCTGGGACCGACGCGTTCACCAGGCGCGCCCTCGCCGGCGCGCCACAGCTGAAAGTCGTGTCCCGGTTCGGCGTCGGCTACGACGCGATCGACGTCGCCGCCGCCGCCGAGCTCGGCATCTGGGTCACCAACACACCCGGGACCAATGAGCACTCCGTCGCCGACGCCGCGCTCGCCATGGTCCTGCTCCTCGCCCGCCGCTTTCTGAGCGCGGTGGAGAGCACGCGCGCCGGGAAGTGGGATCGCCCGATCGGCCTCGAGCTGCGCGGCCTCACCCTCGGTCTGGTCGGCTTCGGCCGCATCGGCCGTCAGGTCGCCCTGCGCGCCCGCGCCTTCGGTCTCCACGTGCTCGTGCATGATGTCTTCCAGGACCAGGCCGCCGCGCAGGAGCTGGGCTGCCGCTTCGTTGCGCTCGACCACCTGTTGCGCGAATCCGACTTCGTCAGCCTGCACGCTCCCGCCACGCCCGAGACGCACAACCTCATCGGCCGCGAGACCCTCGCGCTGATGAAGCGGGACGCCTACCTGATCAACACCGCGCGCGGAGAGCTCGTCGACGAAGACGCGCTCCACGAGGCGCTCTCAGAAGGGCGTCTCGCGGGCGCCGCGCTCGATGTCTTCAAGCACGAGCCGCCCGGCGAGGACCACCCGCTGCTCGCGCTGCCCAACGTCATCGCGCTGCCCCACATCGCCGGGATCTCGCTCCAGGCCAACCGCATGATGGCGGCGCTGTCGGCGGACAACGTGCTCGCCGTCCTGCGCGGCGAACGACCGCCGCACCCCGTCAACGCCCCCGCCGCACGCCGCTAGACTTACTGATGGCCGCTCCCTATCGGATGCGCAGCGTCCTGAACGACCCGTCGTTCGCGTACGGCAAGGTGTACGGGCCCGCCGAGACGCTTGAGAAGTCCATCACACTGCTCCAGACTCGACTCGCCAGGCAGGCGCCCGCCTCGCTAACCATGGAATACCTCGATACCCAGTACGAGGGGCTGTTCAAGATGCTGGTCGATGAGGGGCTGTGCGTCGTCACCGCCCACACCTCCCCCACCATCTCCAAGGACGTCTGGCTCCGCCACCAGCTGAGCCACATCGAGCGCTACCGCGAGTGACCCGGGTACCCATCGAATGACCGCGACCGAGACGCAGTACGAGATCCATCCCCTGGGCGTCGTCCCCGAGCGCGTGCGCGGCGTCCGCCAGGAGCTGAACCACCTCTGGTACGGCCCCAGCGAGGTGCTGGTCGCCCGCGCTCCCGGCGCCCCGGATGATCAGGTGGCCGGCGCGGTGCGCCTGGCGATGCGCGAGCGCCCCGCCAGGCCGCACGGCCTGGTCACCGACCTGGTCGTCGAGCAGGAGCTGCGCGAGACCGGCCTGCCCGAGCAGCTCCTCGCCGCCGCCGAAGAGCGCCTCAAGCAGCGCGGCGCACAGAAGCTCGACGCTGTCGCCGTCGACGGGCTGGGCTGGGCTTCCTATTACTACCGGCGCGGCTTCTGGTCGTCCCGCCGCATGGTCGTCCTGACGTGGGACCTGGCGGACCGCAACACCGTTGAGCGCAGCCCCGACTTCCGTATCGAGCGCGTCGACCGGCCCGACCCCGAAGCCACCGCGCGCTTCATCCTCAACTCCTATCAGCCCTACTTCCGCTGGTGGAAGGAGGCGCGCGAGGACCAGAAGTGGGACCGCGTCGAGCTGCAGGCGGACGAGGCGGTCGACAAGTACCAGCAGGCGGCGCACGAGATCCAGCAGCGCGCCGTCGACCTCGTTGCCGCCGCCGGCCGCGACTGCCCGCAGACCTACTTCCTCGCGTATCAGGGGGACGCGCTCGTCGGTCTGTGCGACGCCAAGGACGCGCCCGAAGGGCAGGACACGTTCGACTGGTGCGTCCTCGTCTCGCGCTCGTTCACCGGCAAAGCGCTCGGGTCGACCCTCCTCGACCATGCGCTGGAGTGGTTCGCCGCGCGCGGCCGAAAGACCGCCGAATACACCGCCACCTCCGGGCTGGACGACTACGACCCCATCATCTACCTCTCCACGGTCGTCACCGGCGCCCAGATCCGCGGCGAGTTCCTCAACCTCGTCAAGAACCGCCTGTAGCGCCGCGGCTATAGTTGGCGGCGCGGATGCGCTGCCCCCATTGCGGCCACCCCAACACCAAAGTCATCGAGACCCGCGAGTCCGACGAAGCCGTCCGCCGCCGCCGCGCCTGCGAATCCTGCGAGCTCCGCTTCACCACCTACGAGCGCATCCAGCTCCCCCGCCTGGTCGTACGCGCCACGACCGGCGCGCAGCGCAACTTCACCCGTCAGTGGCTCGCCAACGCTCTCCGCGCCGCCGGCGCCGATCTTCCCCCCGCCACGCTCAACACCATCTCCGGCGCCATTGAGGCCCAGCTCAAGGCCACCAACCGGCGCGTCGTCTCCACCGCCGACGTCGCGCATCTCGCCATCCGTGAGGTCGGCCAGGCGCGCCCCTTCGCGACCTCCGGTCCGTCAGCCGATCAGGTGACCGCCGCGCTCGACGCCACGCTCCCCAAGCGCCGCGCCGGACCGTCCCAGCTCGAGCTCGAGCTCGCCGTCACCCCCGCCTCGTCGAGGTAGCCGAACAGCGCCTCCTCCTCCCGGAACCAGCGCGTGCAGTAGCGCGTGAAGAACGGGCTGGGCGGGTTCTTCGGCAGCCACAGCGCGTACACCCGCTTCCCGCGGTGGATCGCTTCCTTCATCTCGCAGATCACGCCCGCGGACAGCGTCGTCGTCGGATAGAACACCACCACGTTGTCGGTCTGCGCCACCAGCTTGTAGTCGCGGTCCACGATCTGCCCGTCGATGTGGTCGATGTTCTCCGGGTTCGCCGCCCGCGCCTCGCCCCGTTCGTCCTCCGGTCGCGCGTCCAGCACCATGTCCCGCGCCTTGCCCGTCTTCGTCGACGCGTTCCCCACGCCGCTGAACTGTCCCAGCGAAACCCCTCCCCCGCCCGCCAGCTTGTTCGACGCCAGCGTCGCGCCGATCGCCAGCGCCTCCGAGCTTCCATCCGAGAAGCCGATCGGCGCGTCCTGTTCCAGCGTGAAGTCGTCCACCGCCGCCGGGTCGAAGACGATCATCTTCTCGCGCAGCCGCGTCCGGAACCGCTCTAGTGCGTTCAGCAGCTCCTCCCCCTCCAGGTGAGTCATCGGATAGGAGAGGTACACCGTCCGCTCTAGCGGCTCGGTCATCAGCCGGTACAGCGTCTCTGGCCCCTGGCGGCGTCCGATCAGGAAGTGGGGCTTGCGCTGCCACGCCGCCATCATCTCCGTCGATGCGCGCTCGACGTCCCGCCACCACAGCAGGTTGTTGATCGTCACCCGCTTCCAGCGCTCCTCGCTCAGGCGCTGGCGGATCGACAAGATGCCGTCGGTGATCGTGACGTATAGGTCTGGCTCGAGGAGCGAGAGGTAGTAGACGTCAAGCCCCGGGACGATGGAGTAGTTCCAGCTGAACGTCGCGTGCGTCACCAGAATCCAGGATGCTTCCGGGGGCAGCTCGCGCGCCGCCGCGGCGATGCGCTCCAGCGCGGTCGCACGGTACGCGCCCAGCGCCGTAGGAAAGACGTCCAGAATCGTCTCCTCCTCCAGCTCCTCCCCTCGCTCGCGCGCGACCTCGAACATGATGTCGCGCACGTCGAACACATGGAACGGAGTGCCCGCCGCGCGTGCCATCTCCGCCACCGCCCGCACGTAGCTCGTCCGACCGGTCCCGGACATGCCGGTGCAGACCACTTTCATAAGGTGCTAGAGTGTCATAGTACCCACATCCCAGGGGGAGAAGGAGGCTAGTTCATGCCGTTTTCCGTCAAAGACCTTCCGTTCGCTAAGGACGCGCTCGAAGGCATCTCCGGCAAGACCATCGAGACCCACCACGACAAGCTCTACCCGGGCTACGTCAACAAGCGCAACGAGATCGATGCTGCCCTGCCCAACGCCGACCGGTCCAAGGCGGCCCAGACGTACTCCGAGTACCGCGCGCTGAAGCTCGAGGAGACGTTCAACGCCGACGGTCAGATCCTCCACGAGCTGTACTTCAGCCACCTCGGTCCCAACCAGGGCAAGGAGTCCAAGCCCAGCGGCGCGCTGGCGCAGCAGATCGACAAGGACTTCGGCTCGTTCGACAAGTTCGTCGAAGACCTCTCCGCCTGCGGCATGGCCGCGCGCGGCTGGGCGACCGTCGCCCTCGATCCCACCGACGGCAAGCTGCACACCTTCCTGTGCGACGTCCACAACCAGGGCGGCGTCTGGGGCACCATCCCCATCATGACGCTCGACGTCTACGAGCACGCCTACTTCATCGACTACGGCTCCGCGCGTGCCGACTACATCAAGGCCTTCTTCAAGAACGTCAACTGGCAGAAGGTCGGCCAGAACTTCGAGAAGGCCCAGCAGATGTCCAAGCTAGCCGGCTCCGCCAGCATGGCCTAGAGCCCATCCACCGGCCGGCAGTACCATCTGCCGGCCGATGGATTACCAACCCCTCTTCTCCGCGCGGGCAGCCAAACCGGCTCCCGCGCTTTTTCGTGCCGGCGCCGCCGCCCCCCCCAACATCATCCAGCTCACCTACGGCTTCCCCGACCCGGGCTCCTTCCCCATCGACGACCTCATCCAGGCCGCCACCAGGGTCCTCAGAGACAGCGGCAAGACCGCTCTCCAATACGGCCCCATCCAGGGCCCCGAGCCTTTCCGCAAGCTCCTCAGCGCCAAGCTCCAGTCAGAAGGGATTGCCGCCGACCCCGAGAACATCCTCGTCACCGTGGGCGGTTCGCAGGGCATCGACCTCATCGGCCACCTCTTCGTCAACCCGGGCGACGTCGTGATTGTCGAGGCCCCCACCTTCATCGGTGCTCTCCAGACCTTCCGCAACCTGGAGGCAGATCTCCATGAGGTCCCGCTTGATGGCGACGGCATGGACACCGACGCGCTCGCGTCGCTGCTTGGCCGCCTTAGTAAGGAAGGCAAGCGCGCCAAGCTGATCTACACCATCCCGACCTTCCAGAACCCCGCTGGCGTCACGCTGGCCGAGCCGCGGCGCGCCCAGTTGCTCGACCTCGCTCGCGAGCACGGTGCCATCGTGCTCGAGGACGACGCCTACGGCGAGCTGCGCTTCGCCGGCGCGCCGCTCCCCTCGCTCTATGCGCGTGCCCCCGAAGCCAACGTCCTGCAGGCGCGTACCTTCTCGAAGATCCTCGCCGCCGGCCTGCGCCTCGGCTACGTCGTCGCCCCGAAGGAGCTGATGCCCCGCCTGCTCCAGCTCAAGGTCGACGTCGGCACCAGTCCCTTCGTCGTTGCCCTTGCCAGCGCCTTCGCCGGCGACGCCCCCGGCTCACTCGACCGGCTCAACGCGCACGTCGACACGTTGCGCGGCATCTATCGCGAGCGCCGCGACGCCATGATCGCCGCGCTCGAGGAATACGCGCCCCCCGGCGTCGAGTGGACCTGCCCCGAAGGCGGCTTCTTTACCTGGGTCACGCTCCCGGAGGGTTCCGACGCCGCCGCGCTGTTGCCCAGGGCGCAGGAGGCGGGCGTCGCCTACATCCCCGGCGCCCAGAACTTCCCGCGCTCGGACGGCCGGCGCCACCTCCGCCTCTCCTTCAGCTTCCTCCCCCCGGACCAGCTCACCGAGGGCATCCGCCGCCTGTGTAGCGTCCTCTAGGGCAACACGACCGCGGGTGTATTGACCCGCTGCGGACTCTGTTCTAGGATGGAACAGGGGTTCCAATTGTGAATCGATTCACAGAGATGACTTCGGCGCGGCCGCGGGCCTATGCTGAGCACATGTCCGGTCCGCTCGCGCACCCCGCCGCACTTGTCAATCATCGCGCCGCGGAGTACGTCCGGACCCTTGACGGCCCTACATTTAGGGTCTAAGATCGCTCTTACCCCCTAGATCTACGGGGGTCTTCTTCTCTCCCTGGCACACGCCCTGCACCGTACCCGTCGCTCCCGATTCGCGGCCGCACCACCACTCCTGAGGGAACCAGATGGCAATTACCCAGCACAGCCCGACCACCAGCACCGCCGGCTCCGGAGACATTTCGCTCCCGCTCGCCGTGCCCTCCGAGGGCACGCAGCTGGAGGGGATCCGCGCCAAGGTCTTCCTCGATCGCTACGCCCAGAAGAATGAGCACGGCGAGGCAATCGAGCGCTACCCGGAGCAGATGTGGGCCCGCGTCGCGCGCGCCATCGCCGAGGTCGAGCCCACCCCTGAGAAGCGTCAAATCTGGTCGGAGCGTTTCTACGAGCTGCTCAGCGACTTCAAGTTCGTGCCCGGCGGGCGCATCCTCTCAGGCGCCGGCACCGGTGCGCACGTCACCTACTACAACTGCTTCGTCATCCCCTCCCCCGAGGACTCGCGCAGCGGCATCCTCGACAACCTGAAGGTCATGACCGAGATCATGGCCCGCGCCGGCGGCGTTGGCATCAACCTCTCCACGCTGCGCCCCAAGGGCTCGTACATCAAGACCGTCAACGGCACCGCGTCGGGTCCCTGCTCGTGGGCCGAGCTGTACTCGGTTGCCACCGGCGACGTCATCCAGCAGGGCGGCTCGCGCCGCGGCGCGCTGATGCTCATGCTCAACGACGACCATCCCGACGTCATCGAGTTCGTCACCGTTAAGCGCGACCTCTCGCGCATCAACCACGCCAACCTCTCGGTGTGCGTCTCGGACGCCTTCATGGACGCCGTCAAGTCGGACGCCATGTGGGACCTCAAGTGGAACGGCGAGGTCAAGAAGAGCCTGCCCGCCCGGGAGCTGTGGAACCTGATCTGCGAGAGCGCCTGGGCCTCCGGCGAGCCGGGGCTCGTCTTCATCGACCGCTACAACAAAGAGAGCAACACCTGGTACTACGAGAACATCATCTGCGTGAACCCCTGCGGCGAGCAGGGGCTTCCCGAGTGGGGCGTTTGCAACCTCGGCGCGGTGAACCTCTCCGCCTTCGTCCGCGGTGGGGATGCCAACACCCCGGGCACGTTCGACTACGCGGCGCTCGCCGAGTCGACCAGGGTCGCGATGCGCTTCCTGGACAACGTCGTCGACTCGACCGAGTACTTCTTCAAGGAGAACGAGGAAGCTCAGCTCGGCACGCGCCGCACCGGCCTGGGCACCATGGGCCTCGCCGACGCGCTGATCAAGCTCCACGTCCCCTATGGCTCGGACGAGAGCATGCCCGTCGTCGAGAAGATCTACGCCACCATCCGCGACGCGGCCTACGAGTGCTCGTCCGACCTCGCCGCCGAAAAAGCCCCCTTCCCGAAGTTCGACCGTGAGAAGTACCTCCAGGGGCGCTTCATCAAGCGCCTGCCGGAGCGCGTGCAGGAGAAGATCGCCGCCCAGGGCATCCGCAACGCGGTGCTGCTGACCCAGGCCCCCACCGGGACCACGTCGCTCCTCGCCGGCGTTTCCAGCGGCATCGAGCCCGTCTACGACTTCGCCATGGTGCGGCGCGACCGCACCGGCGAGCACGTGCTCTACCACCCGCTGCTCCAGCAGTGGCGCGACGCGCACCCCGAGGCCGACGTGCGCCAGAAGCCCGGCTACTTCGTCTCGGCCAACGACCTCACGCCCGAGGAGCACGTCCGCATCCAGGCGATGGTCCAGCGCTATACCGACTCCTCGATCAGCAAGACCGTCAACGCCCCGAACGACCACACCGTCGAGCAGGTCCAGGAGCTCTACATCAAGGCCTACAACTACGGCTGCAAGGGCGTCACCTACTTCCGTGACGGCTGTCGCGAAGGCGTCCTCTCCCACCTGGAAGAGAAGCCGAAGGAAGGGGCTGCTGGGGGCCAAGCGAGCGCGGCGGGCGCGGCCCCCAGCGAATCGCTAGGAGTCCAGGGGAGCGAAGCGTCCCCGGCGGATGCAGGGCAGAGCCCTGCGACGGAGGCCCTCCAGCTAGGCCTCGACATCTCCAGCACACCGGAGCCCGGCCACCACCTCAAGCCCCGCCCGCGCGCTGCCGAAGGTGTCACCTACCGCCTGCCCACCCCCCTCGGCACCATGTTCGCCACCGTCACCAGGAACGGCGGCGGCCAGCCGTTCGAGGTGTTCATGCAGGTCGGCAAGGCCGGCTCGGACACCGCCGCGGTGACCGAGGCGCTCGGCCGGCTCATCTCGCTCGTGCTCCGGCTCCCTTCACCGCTCAGCCCCGCCGAGCGCCTCCAGGAGGTCGTCGACCAGCTCTCCGGCATCGGCGGCGGACGCCAGCTCGGCTTCGGCCGCAACCGTGTCCGATCCCTTCCGGACGCCGTCGCCCAGTGCCTGGCGGAATTCCTCGGCGCCATGGAGGTCAACTCTGCGGGTGTCGACTTCCCTTCACTGCCGCCCGCCGCGTCGGCGCCAGCCGTCGCGGTCAACCCCGTCCCGGTCGAGCAGCTTCCCGGTCGCAAGGCCGACCTTTGCCCGCAATGCGGCGACGCCGCCCTCGTCTACGAGGAAGGCTGCGCCAAGTGCTACTCGTGTGGCCACTCGGAGTGCTGAGCTGACGCCGTAGCTCACCCCGTAGCGCT